>NZ_JBHXBO010000153.1:0-10089 GCF_042726775.1 Oerskovia sp. NPDC060287 | reverse complement strand
GTCCAGCGGTGAGTGCGTCAGGCCGTCGGGGCCGCACCGCCCGTGGGGTGGGAGCCGTCGTTGTCGGTGGGCTTGCCCAGGACGTTCTCGCGGACGACGCGGCGCAGCACCTTGCCGATCTGCGAGCGCGGCAGGTCCGGCACGACGAACAGGTGCTTGGGCAGCGCGTAGCGCGCCAGCTTCTGCTCGCCCCAGGCGCGCACGGCCGCGAGGTCGACCGGCAGGCCGCTCGCGGTCGTCTCCGACTCGTCGAGCACGATCGCGGCCGCGACGCGCTCGTCCGAGCCCTCACCCGGAAGGCCCACGACCGCGACGTCCCGGATGCCGGGCATGAGGCGCAGGTGGTCCTCGACCTGGGACGGGTAGATCTTGAAGCCGCCCGTGATGATCATCTCCTTGATGCGGTCGACGAGCGTGACCACGCCGTCCGCGTCCACGGTCACGACGTCGCCCGTGCGGAGCCACCCGCCCTCGAGCAGCTGGTGGGCCGTCTCCTCGGGGCGGTTCCAGTAGCCCTGGAAGACCTGCGGCCCGTGGATGAGCAGCTCGCCGCGCACCGTGCCGTGCTCGTCGGGGACGACGTCCTGCGTGGGGTCGTCCTGGTCCACGACACGGATGTCGGTGCTCGGGAAGGGCAGCCCCAGGGTGCCGGGGAGCCGGTCGGACGAGACGGGGTTGCCGAGCGCCACGGGCGACGTCTCGGTCATGCCGTAGCCCTCGATGAGCAGACCGCCGGTCGCCTCCTCCCAGGTGCGTGCCGTCGTCGGGCTGATGGGCATGGCCCCCGCGAACGCGAGCCGGATCGAGTGCAGGTCCACGGGCTTGCCCGCCGCGCGGGCCTTCGCGGCTGCGGCCGCGACGCGGTCGAACATGGGGGCGACGCCCGGGAGGAACGTCGCGGGGCGGCGCTTCTGCGCGGCCAGGACCGAGTCGGCGTCGAACTTGGGGAAGGCGACGAGCGTCGCGCCGATCCGCGCCGGGAGCGTCAGGCAGAACATGAGACCGAACGCGTGGAAGAACGGCAGGACGCCGTAGACGGTCTCCTCGCCCTCGCGGAACGAGGCCCACGCCTGACCCTGCACGGTGTTCGCGACGAGGTTCCGGTGCGTGAGGACCGCGCCCTTGGGCGTGCCCGTGGTGCCGCCGGTGTACTGGAGGAGGGCGACGTCGTCGGCCGTGGGCTGCGGGGTGGACGGGTCGAGCGGGCCGGCCGCCGCGACGAGCCGGTGCCAGTCCTGGACTCCCGGCGATGCCGGGCCGCGCAGCGCGGCCTTCTGGGTGCGTGCCGCCTTCACGGGCAGGTGCAGAGCGAGGCGCTTGAGGAGCGGCAGGTCACGTGCGACGTCGACCGAGACGACCGTCCGGAGCTCTGTGTGCGGCTGGGCGGCCAGGACCGCGGGGACGGCCTTCTGCCACACGAGCGCGACCGTGGCGCCCGAGTCCGCGAGCTGGTGGGCCAGCTCGTCGGACGAGTAGGTGGGGTTGTGCTCGACGACCGTCGCCCCCAGGCGCAGCGCGCCGTAGAACGCGACGAGGTGCGACGTGCAGTTCGGCATGACGAGCGCGACGCGGTCTCCGCGACCCACGCCCAGCGTGGACAGGGCGCTCGCGGCGCGGTCCACCTTCTGGGCGAGCTGCGCGTACGTGATCGTGGCGCCGAAGAAGTCGACCGCGATCCGCTCCGGCCAGCGCGCAGCGGCTCGGGCGAGCGCCGCGGTCACGGGCTCGTCGGGGACGTCGACGGTTGCGGGAACCCCTGGGGAGTACCGACTCAGCCAGGGCTGCTTTGCCAAGGTGTTCACTACTACACCGTAACTTACGGATGCGTAGGTTATGTGTACGGGCCGTGGGAAGTACCTCGGTGGAACCTGTGAGCACCCGGGAAGAAACCGGTGCCCAACCAGGGGAACCTTCGGGGGAGGCGCTGCGTGTTCTGTTCGTGAGGACAACGTACCGACCCCCGCCGAGCAGGTCCGGCGCACGGGTCGCAGGGGGCAGCAGCACGTCGTCCGGACCCGCGACCGCGAGGTCTCGAGCCGTCAGGGGGCGGCTGCGGGACCTCGTGGACAGCGGGCCGGCGGGGTCGGTCGGGGTCGTAGTCGGCAGCGTCGGGGCCTCGCTCCTCGCGGTCGGCCTGGCCTGGTCCTCACCTCAACCGAAGGTCGGCATGGTCCTGCTCGCGGTCGCGCTGCCCGTGTGCGCCATCATCGTCCGGTGGTCGATCGTGCCGCGCCACGTCACGGTACGTGGCGCCCGCGTCGTGACGACCGGGGACGACAGGGGGTGGCTGGTCGTGCGCAGGCCCCTGGGCACGGTCGTGCTGGACGGGTCGCGCTTCGGCGCGCTCGACGCCCAGCGGGTGCTCGCGGACCGGGTCGTGGCCGCGCACGTGTCGGGCCGCGCCGGACGGGTCGAGATCCTGAGGCTCCTCGACCGCGTCGTGGCACTGGACCGCCTGGAGCACGGGACCCCGGCGGCCGGGGCGCGCGGCAGGTCAGGTCTGACCCCCGAGCAGCGGGCGCTCCTGACCCGGCACGTGCGGGACGCCCTGGCGCGGGACGTCGAGCTGCTCGAGTCCCGGTCCGCAGGTCTTCCCGGCGGGGGCGCGTACCCGGTGCGCACCGCGCCTGCGGGGGCCGCAGGAGCAGTGCCATGACGGCGGTCCTGCCGCTCGTGGGCGGCGGCGGCACGGCCGACGGTCCACGACGAGCGCCCGACGGCGACGCACCGGAGCCGCTCGACCCGGACTTCGACGGTGGCCACGCCACGCAGGACGTGGTGCTGCACGCGACCCGGAACGCCGAGTTCACGGTGTTCATGGAACAGGCCGTGGGCCCGCTGCACCGCATGGCGTACCTGCTGTGCGGAGACCAGCACCGTGCCGAGGAGCTCACGCAGCAGACGTTCGAACGTACCTACCGGGCATGGTCCAAAGCTCGCGACGGAGACCCGCTCGTCTACGCGCGTCGCATCCTCGCGAACCTGCGGGTCGACACCTGGCGCCGGACCCGGCGCGAGGTGCTGTCCGGGCCCGAGGACCTCCAGGGGCACGTCGAGGAGCTCGCGGTCGCCCCGAGAGGGGCCGGCCCGGTGAGAACGGCTCCCGCCGGCGTGGACGACCGGGACCTCGTCGTCCGAGCCCTGCTCCAGCTCCCGCTCAAGCAGCGCCGCGTCGTGGTCATGCGGCACCTGCTCGACCTCTCGGAGACCGAGGTCTCGACCGAGCTCGGCCTGCCCGTCGGCACCGTGAAGTCGACCGCATCCCGGGCCCTGGCCCGCCTCCGCACGATCCTCGACGACTCGCCCGGAAAGGGTGGCACCTCATGAACGTCCCGACCGACGACTTCTTCGACCGGCTGCACGCCGCGGCGGACGCGGTCCCCCCGTCCACGCTCGACCTGCCCGTGGTCCTGGTCGCGAGCCGGCGCAAGGCCACGGCCCGCCGGGCCCTGACCGGTGTCGCAGCCTTCACGGCGGTCGCCGTGGTGGGTGTCGGGGTCGCGGCCGGCGTCCCGGGCGAGGTCGCGCACGAGCTGGCCCCCGCCGCAGGGTACGAGACGCTGAGCACCGAGGTGGTGCACCAGGAGGTGGCGCCCGGGATCACGGCCGTGGCCGAGGCCGCGACCTACGAGCTCCCGGACGGGACCGTCGTGCTCGACACGGGGATCGAGACCGGCGCGCACGGGGACCGGTTCCTGGTCGTCTCGACCGTCGAGGTCGGCGCGGCCGGGTACGACATCCAGGTCGACCCGGAGACCGGCGAGGTCCTCGAGACGCAGGAGAGCAACGACCCGGCACACATCCAGAAGATGATCGACCTCGGGTACGCGCCCGCAGAGGTGCAGCACGTCCAGCTGGTGGTGGGGGACGACGGCGAGCTCGGACGCCTCCGTGAAGGGGCCGTGCCGGCCCACGTCGTCCTCGACGAGGTGGGCTCTGCCGTGCTCACCTCGCCCTCCGGCAGTGACCTTCTGGTGGGCCTCACCGAACCGAGCGGAGGGTGGGCCGAGACGACGACCTACCTGGCGGCCTGGGAGCCCATCGCCGGACCGGAGAACCGCGAGGTCACCTCGGTCGCCGTGCCGACGCTCCCGGTGGCCGGTGACGGGTTCGAGCTCTACGTGGTCCAGGCCGACCCGCCGGGCGACCGGCTGTCCTTCCGTGGCGCGCTCGCGGTCACGAACCACGACGAGCTCGTCACGACCTGCGGACCCCAGGCCTCCGCGTGCGAGCTGACGTTCGACCCGAAGACTCGTGAGGTCGGAGCCGGCTCGACCGACCCGAGGACCGAGACCCCCGAGGACCCCGTGGCGACCGCACTGGACGAGCTCGCGCCGGGCGCAGACCTGATGTCGGTGTGCCTCGAGCTCCGAGGGCAGGGCGCCGTCGCCGTCACCGAGATGGGCGCCAAGGCGCCCGAGAAGCTCGGTGTCGACCCTGACACCTGGAGGCGCTGTGTCGTCGACCGGTCGTACGCCTGGGGCTGAGCAGCCCGACGGCCACGGCTCACGTCCCGCCGCGCTGCTCCAGGTCGGCCAGAGCCGCCTCGGCCCGGTCCGCGTCGAGGTAGCGGCCGCCGCGGTGCACCGGGACCAGGGACGCACCCGGGCGGGCCTCCCCGCCCGGGTGCGCTCCGTCGTCGGGCACCTGGCGCGTGAAACGGTGGACGAGCGGGATCCCCGTGGGGATGTTGAGCCCCTGGACCTCGGGGGCCGTGAGGTGGTCGACGAGCATGACGAACGCGCGCAGCGAGTTGCCGTGGCCCACGACCAGCAGGTTCTCGCCGCGGTCCAGCGACTCCTGGACCACGTTCCACAGGGGCTCGAGCCGGTGGACCACGTCCGCGAGCGACTCGGTGTCGCGGCGCATGCCCGAGCGGGCGGCGTCGGGCAGCCGCCCGAACGTGTCCGCGACGCGGGCCGCGGCCTCGCTGCCGTCCTCGACGGGCGGGGGACGGTGGTCGAACGACCGGCGGTACTCCCAGTAGGCCGTCTCGCCGTACTCGGCCCGGACGGACTCGCGCAGGTCGTCCGTGAACGCCCCGTAGTGGCGCTCGACCAGGCGCCACTCGGGCACGAGCGGCGGTGGGCCGGGCAGCGCGGCGGCGACGATCGCCGCGGTCGCCGAGGCGCGCACGAGCGGTGACGTGAGGACGCGGTGCGGCACGAGCGACGGGTCGTGCGCGCACGCTGCCGCGAGCTGGGCGCCCGCGAGCTCGGCCTCGTGGACGCCGTGGTCCGAGAGATCGACGTCGAGCAGCCCCGTGAAGCGGTTCTCGGCGTTGTAGACGCTCTCGCCATGACGCAGCAGGACGAGGGTTCCGGGTGCTGGGGCGCTCATGGCGTCCAGCGAACCACACCCGCGGTCAGACCTCGATCAGCCCTCGCTGGTGCGCGATCGAGACGGCCTCGGTGCGCCCCGACGCCCCGAGCTTGGCGAGGACGTTCGAGACGTGGACGCTCACGGTCTTGCCGCTGATGAACAGGCGCTCGCCGATCTGCCGGTTGGTGAGGCCCTGGGCGACGAGCAGCAGGACCTCCTCCTCCCGGTCGGTCAGGACCGTCACGGCTCCACGACGCAGCCCCGGAAGGTCCAGGCGCCCGCGGCGGGCCAGGTCGCGCAGGGCGCTCGTGAGCGGGGCCGCGCCCATGTCCTCGGCCTCCTCGAGCGCCTGACCGGCCTGCGTCGCGGCCCCCTCGCGGTCGCCCACGCCGAGCAGCGCCTGCGCCCAGCGCCAGCGGGACCGGGTGGCCTCGTAGCGGTAGCCGTAGTCGAACGCGCTGGTCGCCTCGGCCCAGAGCGCCGGGTCGTCGGTCCCCGTGAGCCGGCTGTGCTCGGCACGGGCCCGCACGAGCCAGGCGACGCCCTCGGGGCCCAGCCGGCCACCTCGCGGCCGGCCGCGCAGTGCGGTGGTCTCTGCCTCCGCGAGCAGAGCGTCGCCGTGCGACTGCAGGTCAGCCGTGCCGGCCCCGCCGAGACGGCGCGCCTCGGCGGTGTCCGCCAGCGCGGCCAGGGCGAGTGCCGAGATCCAGATCCGGCCCAGGAAGTAGTCGCTCCAGGTGCGCCCCAGGTAGACGATGAGCTCCTGCGCGAGCGTCAGGGCCTCGTCGCGGTGCGCCGACCAGACGAGCGCGTCGATCATGCAGCCGCCCGCGATGAGCGCGATCTGCCCGTCGCGCTGCCACTCGGGGCGCAGCGCGCGGGCCCGGTCGATCACGTCCTCGTCGCCGCGGGCGACGGCTGCATAGAGCTGGACCGCCGAGAGCGCGGCGACCGCGCTGGGCGGCGGGGGCTCGGGCGACGAGGGCGGTGGGCGCAGGTCGCCCGTCGCGTACCGGACGAGCTCGCCGAACAGGCGCAGCTCGACCCCGTACCCGTTCCAGCCGAGGCCTGCCGCGACCGCGTGCTCGAGGCCCGTGTGCGCCTCGACGAGGGCCTGGTCGAGGTCCCCCGAGTAGTAGCGGTTGGCCGCGATGTTGTACCAGCACCGCATCTCGGTCAGCAGGTCGCCCGCAGCCTGTGCACGCTCGCGGGCCGTCGCGAGGAGCGAGGCAGCGCGGTCCGCGTCGTCGACCTCGAGGACCGCGAGCGTCGTGAGCGCGTCCGCCTCGACGTCGGGGGCGTCGATCGCCCGGGCGACCGCGATGGCCTCCTCGGCCGTCTCCTGCGCGACGACGTCCATGTCGGCCCGGTCCAGGTTCATCGCGGCGCGGGCGCGCGTGGCGAGGGTCCAGGCCCGGTCGCGCGACGGGGGCTCGGTCGGCAGGACCTCGAGCGCGGCGGCCGTGTGCTCGATGACCTCCTCGACGCGCTCGATCCCGAGCAGGTGCAGCGAGAGCACGTGACGCAGCGAGGCCTGGCGCAACGGGTCGCCCGCGGTCGACTCGACGACCTTGCGGGCGATCGCGACGGCCCGGTCGGGCTCGCCCGCCCGGCTCGCCGCGGCCGCCGTCGCGACGGCCACGTCGACACGGTCCTCGCCCAGCAGCTCCGCGGCGTCGGGGACGGCGTCCCACAGACGCAGCACCTGTTCGAGGTGCCGCAGCTCCTCGGCGGGGGCCAGGACGCGCGCCGCGCGGCGGGCGGCCTCGCGCGAGGCGACCAGCGCGGTCGTGGTCTCGTGCGCCGAGAGGGCGTGGTGGGCCCGCTGCGCGGGCGATCCCAGCGACGGGTCCTCGGTCAGGGCGGCGAGATAGGCACGGTGCAGCGCGGCGAGCTCTCCGGGCAGGAGGTCGGCCGAGATGGCCTCGGCCAGCAGGGCGTGGCGGAAGGCGATGCGGCCCGACTCGATCGTCAGCACGTGGTGGGCCACGGCCTCGCGGAGCGTCGCGTCGAACGCCTGGTCGCAGGCCGCCCGCGTTGCGGGAGCTCCCGGGGCGCGCAGCCCGCCCAGCGAGAACACCCCCAGGTCCTGCCCGACCACGGCGCGCAGCAGCGGCTCGGCGACCACACGTCCCGACAGCGACGCGATGCGGGCGAGCTGCTGGACGTCGGGCTCGAGCTGTTCGAGGCGCGCGTGCAGGACGTCGGCGAGCGACCAGGGCAGGGCGTCGGCCTGGGGACCCGCCTCGACGAGCTCCTCGGCGAAGTAGGCGTTGCCCTCCGACCGGTTCATGACCCGCTCGAAGTCGTGCTTGGGCAGTGCCCGGCCCGCGACGGCGGTCGTGAACTGCTTGAGCTCGACGGGCGTGAACGGGGCCAGGTCGAGGTGCTCGACGCGCGGGTGCCGGCGCAGCTCGGCGAGCACGGGGCGCAGGGGGTGACGGCGATGGAGGTCGTCGGCGCGGTAGCTCGCGACGACCAGCAGGTGCTCGGCGCGCAGCCGTGCGAGGACGAAGCGCAGGACGTCACGCGTCGACGGGTCGGCCCAGTGCAGGTCCTCGATCACGAGCACGAGGGGTGCCCCGGGGCGCCCGGGAGCCGTGATCGCCGCGGTGATGGCCTCGAAGAGCTGGAGGCGCCCTGCCTGGTCCTCGCCGTTGCCCTCGAGGGCCGAGGGGCCCGCGTCGAGGAGCCGGCCCAGCGCGGGGCGGCCGTCGATGGTCCGGTCGACGACCTCGTGGGCCGCGCGGAGCTCGGACAGAGCCTCGGTGAACGGCAGGTAGGGGAGCCCGACGTCGCCCAGGTCCACGCAGTGGCTCACGACCACGGTCGCGCCGGCGTCTCGTGCGAGCTCTGCGGCTCTGACGAGGAGGCGCGACTTGCCGACTCCCGCGTCGGCTCCGAGCAGGATGGCTCCTGGGTCACCCGCGGCAGCGCGGCTCACGGCTGCGGCGATCACGTCGAGCTGGTGCTGTCTTGCGACGAAGTGAGCCTGGGAGGGGCGCGGCATACCGCCCATCCTTGCAGTGGCCACAGACGGCTGCCACGAAGTTTCCTGATACTCCGCTCCCGGTGTGACCAAGTCCTCCTCCGGACCGTCCGTGAACGGTGTGCTGGGTGGTGCCGAGGGCGGTCGTCGTCCCCGGCTCACCCGTCCGGAGGAGGGCTCCGTCATCCGCCCTGACCCGTGGTGCTCGCGTGCTGACTGCCGACGTGGCTGCGGAGCCACCGCAGGAGGACGTTCTCCCCGGGCGCGAAGTCCGCACGGACCAGCTGCTGGTGGTAGCGGAAGTCCGTCTCCAGAGACGGGCCGTTGAACTCGTTCATGATGCTCCCCGTTCCGGCGGACCTGGTGCCCGCCTGACCCTCACTCTGGTGCTGAGGCGAGCGGTGGCGTATCGGTCGACCGGGCAGGTTCTGGGCACGCACCACCTCAGGCCCGACGGCGCATCTCACCTGAGGTGGTCTGAGGTGCCTTAGGAGGGTTCGGGACGATGTGCCCGGACCCCGTGGGGGGCGAGCCGAGCCGCCCGACGGGCGTGCCGCCGTCGGGCCGCCCGCGAGGAGGTTCCCACCCGTTGCCAACTCCGGGAGGCGGTCGCAGACTGGAATGGACCGGACCCCTTGATGGAGGTGCCCTCGTGACATCGACGTACGACGTGCTACCGATGCTAGGACGCGGCAAGCACCGCAACCCGAAGAAGGGCGCGTGCTTCATGGAGCTCGCGTCGTACCTGGCCGGCGAACGCTGGAGCGACCATCCCCAGTGCACGCACCCGCTCGTCGCGATGCTCGCGCGAGCGGTCAACGACCTCACGAGCGACACGGCCCGGCCCCGCCTGGCCCTGCTCATCCCGGACGTGATCGGGCTGCGCAGCGACGACCCGCGCTGGAGCGTGTGGATCGCCCTGCGTGCCGCGCAGACCGCGCTGCCCGTCGCCCCGAGCGACCGTCAGGACGTCCTCGCGGTCGCGATCATCGCGGGCGAGCGCATGCTCGACCAGCTCGAGGACCGTGAGCCGGGTACCCGGACGCAGGCCTCGGTCGACGCGCTGGCCATGGTGCCCCGCACCGCGGCGTGGGCCGAGTCGTTCTGCAAGGGGTCGCGTCTGCGGCCCGCACGGTTCGCCCGTGACGCTGCGCCGAGCATCGTGGCGGCAGCGGTCCAGGGCCTCGCCGAGGCAGGTTCCCGGGACGCCGACGACGCGCTCTACGACCTGCTCTCCACGACGATCGAGGCCGCACGCGGATGGGCGGCCGCCGAGCCCGCCGCGCCGCTCGAGCCCAAGGACTGGGAGCCGATCGTCCGGAGCGTCGGGGCGCAGGTGTGACGGCGGCCGAGAGCGCCGGACCACCCAGCCTCGAGGAGTCCCTCGACCTGACCGTGCCGCCGAGCGGCCCGGGCTGCGTGGAGTGCGAGCAGGCGGCCGGCTGGTGGGTGCACCTGCGCCGGTGCGCCGAGTGCGGCCACGTCGGGTGCTGCGACACGTCCCCGTCGCAGCACGCGACCGCGCACTTCGCCCAGACCGGGCACCGGCTCATGCGCAGCTACGAGCCGGGCGAGGACTGGTACTGGGACTACGTGACCGCGCAGGCGTTCGACGGGCCCGAGCCGGCGCCCCCGCTCGCGCACCCCGAGGACCAGACGACCCCGGGGCCCGCGAGCCGCGTGCCCGCGAACTGGCGAGACCTGATCCATTGAGCGGTGAGCATGCCGGCTGGACCGGCTCCGCCGAGAAGTGAGTTGATGCCCCTGATCCGCGCGGA
>NZ_JBHXBO010000152.1:0-10106 GCF_042726775.1 Oerskovia sp. NPDC060287 | reverse complement strand
CGGCAGCCGCCGACCCGGCGCGGGCGTCGCGTGCCTCAGCGCTCGACGTCCTGGCCGCTGTACGCGATCTCGGCGACGTCGACGACGCCCTCGCGGGCGTACGGGCCCACGACCCGACCGGTGAACGACTCGCAGAAGTCCGACGAGAGGAACGCGCCGTCGACCCCGCCGACCTCGACCCACCCGCCGTCCTCCCAGACCTCGCCGCGCAGGCGGTCGCACGAGGCGCCCAGCACGGCCTTCCCGACGAGGGGCGGGTCCGCGACGATGCGCAGGCGAGCGGGCTCGTCGGCGTTCTTGCGCTCGCGGCACCAGGACTGGGCGAGGCCGCGCGCGGTCATGGTCAGGGTCACGACGTCGCTCGTCGCCTCGAGGTCGAGGTGCGAGCTCTCGTCGTAGCGCATCGACAGGCCGCCCGCGCCCTCGGAGACGTCGAGGGTCGTGGTGACGGTGCAGGCCTCGGTGGTCTGCCTGATCCCGAGGAACGTCGGCCTGGTCGCCTCCATGCCCTCGCCCGTGCCGCGCAGGCGGGCCCACCCCGGGCGGGCGTCGAGGTCGGCGACGTCCCGGGGGAAGGCGCGCACGGCGACGACCTCGCCGTCGAACCCGTCGAGCGACGAGGGGGCGTCGGACGGGAAGGTGACGGTGTGCTCGACCGGCTCGTGCCGCTCGTCGAGCACCACGGGCTCGGCGTGCGGCCAGCCGTCGTCGTCCCAGGTCACGGGCGTGATGAAGGTTTCGCGTCCCATGGGCGCGAACGCGCGCGTCATGGAACGCGGGCGCGTGCCCAGCAGGATCATGGCCCACGAACCGTCGGGGAGCCGGACCAGGTCGCCGTGGCCCGTGTTCTGCACGGGGCGGTCGGAACCGCGCGCGGTGACGAGCGGGTTGTGCGGGCACCCCTCGAACGGGCCCTCGGGTGACGGTCCGCGGGCGATCGTCACGGCGTGCCCGCGCTCGGTGCCGCCCTCGGCGATCATGAGGTACCAGTGGTCGCCCACCTGGTAGAGGTGGGGCGCCTCGGGGAACATGCCGCCCGTGCCCGACCACAGCGGGCGCGGCTCGCTCAGCGCGGCCCCCGTCTCGGTGTCGAGCCGGACCTGCGTGATGCCGAGGTGGACCGCGGTGCCGTCCTCCTCGAACCCGAGGCCGGACATGGTGATGTAGCAGGTGCCCTCGTCGTCCCAGGCGATGTCCGGGTCGATGCCGAACACGTCCATGACGACACCGTCGGACCACGGGCCGGCCGGGTCGTCGGCCGTGAAGAGGATGTTGCCTCGCCCCGTGCCCATCATGTCGGGCACCACGAGGTAGAACCTGCCGTCGTGGTGCCGGATCGTGGGGGCCCAGGTGCCTCCGCCCGTCGGCACGCCGGTCGTGCCGAGCTGACCGTCGCGCACCGCGA
This sequence comes from Oerskovia sp. NPDC060287, assembly GCF_042726775.1. NCBI lineage: Bacteria > Bacillati > Actinomycetota > Actinomycetes > Micrococcales > Cellulomonadaceae > Oerskovia > Oerskovia sp. NPDC060287. The sequence goes on along the minus strand of NZ_JBHXBO010000152.1, from coordinate 8,701 downwards.
CGTGGGTCAGGAGCTCGACGTGCTCCAGGTCGGTCGACCGGAAGATCGGGATCCCCGGGAGGTACTCGAACGTGGACGTCGCGATGAAGTACTCGTCGCCCACGCGGCACACGCTGGGGTCGGGGTGGAAGCCAGGGATCAGGGGATTGCGCACGGAGCGGTCCTTCGGTGGTGGGGAGCAGGCGCAGGCGTGAGCCCGACCGTCGTCGGCGACGTGCCACGGTCGACCTCGACCTGAATTCCTACCGAGTGGTTACTCGGTAGCCTACCCCGAATGCCTACCGACCGGTAATGCCCGGTGCTCGGCGCCTCAGCGGTAGTCGTCCCACGCGGGCGAGGGGAACAGGACCTGCTCGAACCGGGCCCACTGGTCCTCGAGCTCGATGGGCGGGTCGCGGAAGAGCCGGACCTGGACCCCGTCCATGGCCTCGATGCACATCTCGACCAGCGTGCGCTGGTCCTCCCACGGCCCGACCTCGGGGGGCAGGCGCCAGGTGGTCTGGGAGTAGAGCCACCACACGCCGTCGGGGCGCTGCGAGAAGTACTCGTGGGCCGGGTGCTCGGGCGACGCCGCCTCGGCGCCGAGCACCATGTAGAGGCGGATGAGCTCCGGGGTGCGCGCGTTGTTGCGGACCAGGTAGCGCAGGTACGCGGGGAGCGAGACGCCGTCGGGGTGGGTCGCGGCGGGGTCTCCCGTCGCGATGAAGTCGTCCGGGTCGAAGCGGCGGTCGTACCGCTGCTCGACGAGCAGCTGGAGCAGGCCCTCCTTGTTGCGCACGTAGTGCAGCAGGCCCGGCTGGGAGAGCCCGACGGCGTCGCACACGTCCTGGAGCGAGAGGCCGTAGAAGCCCTTCTCGGCGACGATCCGCGCGGCGGCCTCGAGGATCTGCGCACGTCGCTCGTCGGGGGTCAGGCGGACGCGGCGGCGAGGGGTCTCCTGCGTGGTGCTGGGCATTCCCTGACGCTAGCGCACCCGCGGGTCAGGGCCGAAGGGGAGGCGGGAGGCGTCGGTGGTGGGTTCTCCATCCGCCAGCGGGGCCGCGCTCCGACGGGCGTCTCACGCTGTGGATCCGGGGGTTCCAGGGGGCGTCCAGGGATCTCTGGGAAGTTGACAGCGTCGTCGAGCGAGTTCTACGTTCCCTTCTATCTAGTAGGTACTCGGTAGTGGTTCTCGGCCGGGTATCGACGACTCGGCGTGGAGTTGTCCGACCCCGCGCCAACGGCAGAAGGAACTGCCTCGACCAAAGAAGGTTGACATGGATGCACACCCCGTCGTCACGGTGGACGACCCCTCGGCGCAGAGCTCGACCGAGGATCTTGCTCCCGACACCGGGCGTCCCCTGACGCGCGGCCGCGTCCTCCGGTTCAGCGCCGGCTTCCTGGCTTTCGGCCTCCTGTGGATCGTGGGCCTCCAGATCGTCGCGGCCGTCCTCCTGCCCCAGCGCCTGCGGGACATCGGCGTCGAGTCGCCCGAGACGCTCCTCGGGTCGATCAGCGCGATCACGGCGATCGTCTCGCTCGTGTCGAACCTCGTGTTCGGCAACCTCTCGGACCGTACGCGCAGCAGGTTCGGCCGCCGTGCCCCCTGGATCCTGGGCGGCGCGGTCCTGGGCGGCGTCTCGCTGACCCTCGTCGGCTTCCTGCCCAGCGCAGGGCTGATCACGCTGGCCTACTGCGTGAGCATGGTGGGCCTCAACATGATGCTCGCCCCCGCGGTCGCGGTGCTCGCGGACCGCGTGCCCAAGAGCCTGCGCGGCACCATGTCCGCGTTCTACGGCGGTGGCCTCGCGGCCGGCGCCCCGCTCGGCTCGCTCGTCGGAGCGCTGTTCATCACCAACGCCGTGCCCGGGTTCGTGCTCGGTGGCGCCTTCATGATCGGCGGCGCGGTCGTCGCGCTCGTCGTCTGGCCGCGCGAGCGCTCGGCCCAGGACCTGCCCCCTGCGGCCGGCGGCCTCAAGGAGCTGCTGCTCTCGTTCCGTCCGCCGCGCAACGCCCCGGACTTCTACCTGGCCTTCGCGGGCCGCCTCTTCATGCTGGTCAGCTACCAGATGATCATGGCCTACCAGCTCTACATCGTGCAGGACCACGTGGGGCAGACCGTCGCCGAGTCGGCCGTCACGATCGCCACGATGTCCGGCATCCTGCTCGTCGTCTCGCTGCTCGGTGCCGTGGTCGCCGGGCCGATCTCCGACCGCATCGGTCGCCGCAAGCTGCCCGTCGTGGTCTCGAGCGTGCTCTTCGCGGTCGGTATCGCGATGCCGTGGATCTGGCCCTCGCCCATGGGCATGTTCCTGTTCGCCGGCATCGCCGGGTTCGGCTACGGCGTCTACACCTCGGTGGACCAGGCGCTCAACGTCGACGTCCTCCCCAACGACGAGGAGGCCGGCAAGGACCTCGGCATCCTCAACCTGTCGACGACGGCAGGGCAGACGGTCGGACCGCTCGTCACCTCGGCGCTCGTCGTCGCGACGGGGAGCTACTCGGTCGTCTTCCCCGTCTCGATCGTCGCGGCCCTGCTCGGCGCGTTCTTCATCACGCGCATCAAGAGCGTGCGCTGAGCCGTACCGCCCTCCGGTGCGGTGCGCCGCGGACCACCGCCGCGCACCGCGCCACCCCACCACCGCACCACCCGGCCCCTCGGGCCTGCCGAACCTGCACCGCCCGCCCCGATCCTGAGGAGAACGACGTGACCACCTGGGTGACCTCGACCGACGACGCACGCTGGCAGGACGGAGGTGAGCCCACGCCCGGCGCGACGGCCGACCGCGGCCTGAGCCTGACCGGCACTCGCGGACGACCGATCCGCGGGTTCGGCGGCACGTTCAACGAGCTCGGGTACCGCGCGATCTCCTCGCTCTCGGAGGCGGACCAGGAGCAGGTGTACCGCGAGCTCTTCCACCCCGACGAGCTCAACCTGCGGGTCAACCGGTCGGCGATCGGCGCCAACGACTTCGCGTCGTCCTGGTACAGCTACGACGAGGTGCCCGGCGACCTCGCGCTCGAGCACTTCAGCGTCGAGCGCGACGAGGAGGCGGTGATCCCCTACATCCGCCAGGCGCAGCGCTACCAGGACGACATGGTGCTGCACTGCTCGCCCTGGAGCCCGCCGACGTGGATGAAGAACCCGCCCGCGTACAACTTCGGCACGCTCGTCATGACGCCCGAGAACCTCGACGCCTACGCGCGGTACTTCGTGCGGTTCGTCGAGGAGTACGCGGCGCGAGGCATCCGCGTGGACCAGGTCCACGTCCAGAACGAGGTCTTCGCGGACCAGAAGTTCCCGTCGTGCGTGTGGAGCTCGGAGCAGCTGCGCACGTTCGTGCGCGACCACCTGGGCCCGGTCGTCGAGGCGTCGGGTCTCGACGTCGACATCTACCTGGGCACCCTCAACGGCCCCGAGGACATGGCGTTCACGGCCGCCGGCCAGAAGCTCACGAACTACGCGCGCTTCGTCGACAACATCCTGTTCGACGACGACGCCCGCAGGTACCTCGCGGGCGTGGGCTACCAGTGGGCCGGGCAGCACGCGATCGCCCGCACGCACGAGGCGTGGCCCGAGCTCGACATCATGCAGACCGAGTCCGAGTGCGGGTTCGGGGACAACGCGTGGCAGGACGCGGAGTACGTCTTCCACCTGGTGCGCCACTACCTGCAGCACGGCGCGACGGGCTACACCTACTGGAACATGGCGCTCGAGCCGGGCGGGCTCAGCACGTGGGGCTGGCCCCAGAACTCGCTCGTGACCGTCGACCCGGCCACGCGCACGTTCACGCGCAACCCCGAGTACTACGTGCTCAAGCACTACAGCGCGGGAGTGCGACCGGGGGCCGTGCAGCTGGGCACCACGGGTCGGTTCGCGGCGCAGGGGTCCGCCTACGAGAACCCGGACGGCTCGGTGGCCGTCGTGGTCCAGAACGCGCTCGACTGCGCCGAGCAGTTCTCGTTCACCGACCCCGAGGACGGCTCGCGCTCCTTCACCGCGACGCTCGCGCCACGCTCGCTCAACACGTTCGTCGTCCCGGCCTGACGGGAAGCGCCCTCCGCCCTCCGTCCCTCGCGGGGCGGGGGGCGAAGCCCTGTCCCGGTGGGGGCCGGGCACGACGACGGACGAAACGGGCCGGTCGCCCCTCCCGCAGGAGGAGCGACCGGCCCTCGTCGTGGCGCGTCGTGCGCGGAAGGGTCAGCCTTCGAGGACCACCAGGTCCCACGGCCCGACGGCGAGCACGTCGCCCTCGGTGACCGAGGCGCCGTCGAGCACCGAGGTCGCGGTGACGGGCGAGGGGACCTCGACCGTGGCCGCCGAGTAGTTGAGCAGGTAGGTCAGCTCCCGGCCGCGGCCGTTGGTGCCCCGACGGACCGTGACGCGACCCGCGAGGTCCTGCGGCCACGACCAGAGGTCGGCGTCGCGCAGCAGGGCGCCGAGGACGTCGCGCAGCACCTCGGGCTCGGTCATGGTGCCCAGGTACGTCGCGGTGCCCGCGCCGAAGCGGTTGCGGGTGATCGCGGCGTACTCGCCCCAGGCGGGGTGGTCGTAGGTCGCGAGGACCTCGGCCCCCTCGGGGCGCAGGAGCTCGAGCAGCGTCCGGGCCTCGGGCGTGCCGTCGACCGCGGCGGCGAGCCGGCCCGCGGGGGCCAGGCGGGCGCCGTCGGGCGTCGTGAACTGGTTGTACGTCATGCCGAACACGTCGGTGAGCCCGTGGGGCGCGCGGTCGTGCCAGACCTTGACGTGCTCGTCGGCGACCGCGGTGCGGAACGTCGAGACCAGGTGGCCGCCCTGCTCGACGTACGCGCGCAGCGTCGCGAGGGTCGACTCGGGGGCCGTGTACAGGACGGGCGTGACGACCATCGCGTACCGCGAGAGGTCCTCGACGCTCGGCGGCACGAAGTCCACCTCGACGTTCAGGTCGAACAGGGCGTCGTAGACCCAGCGCAGCACGTCGTTGTAGCCGATCGACGAGCCGAAGACCCCGTCGATGAACCCCGTCTCGAGCGTGAACCAGCGCAGCGCCGTGAGGGCCTCGTTGCTGACCATGATCGCGACGCGGTTCTTCTTGCGCAGGTGCAGCAGCGACTGGCCGTGCTCGGCCCACTCGCGCCCGACGACCCCCGACTCCTCGTACGTGGGGTTGGGCTCGAGGTCGTGCGAGAGCAGGCCCTTCCAGTACGTCTCGAACGAGCTGTGGATCGAGTGCCAGTGCCAGTACATGACGCCGAACGCGCCGGACGCGAGGTGGCTGTAGGCCTGGAGGCGGAGCTGGCCCGGGTAGGGCAGCCAGCCCATCTGGCCCTGCGCCTGGGTCTCGAGGACGAGGTAGCTCGCACCGTCCTTGATCGAGCGGGTCATGTCGCCGCCGAACGCGATCTCCTTGCCCGTGAGGCGGGACTGCGTGGGGTGGTAGATGTCGACGCCGGCCACGTCGACCGTGCGCGCGGCGCTGAAGTGGTCGACCGCGGGCTGGAGGCCGTAGGACCAGCCGGGCGACCAGTCGAAGTCGAAGTTCTGCGTGAGGAACTGGTCGTCGCGCGCGTACTCGCGCACGATCTGGGCCTGCCAGCCCAGGTACTCGTCGACCAGCCCGCGGCGGTAGCGGTCGAAGGCCGCGCCGAGCGAGCCGTTGACCGTGCCGCGCACGTCGGGGAAGTCCTCCCAGGCGTCGACGCGGTTGGACCAGTAGTCGAGCCCGTACGCCTCGTTGAGAGCGCCGAGGTCGTCGTCGAACACCGTGCGCAGGTGCTTGACGAACGCGCGCTGCACCGCGGGGGACGCGGTGTCGTAGAACTTGGTCTCGTTGTCGAGCTGGAAGCCGACGACCGAGGGGTGCTGCGCGGTGTGGTCCACGAGCGCCCGGATGATGCGTTCGGCGTGCAGGCGGAACGCGGGGTGCGTGATGTCCATGATCTGGCGTGCGCCGTAGCGCCCGCGGCCCGTGCTCGTCTCGGCGAGCACCTCGGGGTAGGACGCGACGAGCCACGCGGGCACGGCGTAGGTCGGGGTGCCGACGATCACGTCGAGCCCGGCGCGGGCCGCGGCGTCGAGCGCGCGGTCGACGTGCGAGAAGTCCAGGACCCCGGGCTGGGGCTCGAGCGTGCTCCACGTCGACTCGGCGATGCGGATCACGGTGTGCCCGGCCTCGGTCATCATCGTCGTGTCCGTGGCGATGCGGTCGTACGGCAGGTACTCGTCGTAGTAGGCCGTGCCGTAGAAGATCTTGTCCATCTCTCACCCTTCGTCGCGTGGCCGGTGCCCCACGTCGTCGGGGGCCGTGGCACCACGACCGACACTACCGAGTATCTACTCGGTAGTGAAACCGTGGGGCGACCGCGGGCGGCGGTGTCCCACCATGCGGCGAGCGACCGGCCGCGCGACTCCCGGCGTGAGCAGCGGCGCGCGCGAGAGGGAGGCGCCGGGTCAGGCGCTCGGCGGCTCGATGAGGTCCCACGCCGTGCCGTACAGGTCCTCGAAGATCGCGACCGTCCCGTAGGCCTCGTGGCGGGGCTCCTCGCGGAAGCGCACGCCGTGCGCGAGCATCCGGGCGTGCTGGGTCGCGAAGTCGTCGGTCTGGAGGAAGAAGGCGACCTCGTCGCCCGCCTGCCGACCCACGCGGGCGCGCGCGTCGTCGGACGTCGCGAGGGCGAGCACCAGTCCCGTGCCCGCCGTGTCCCCTTCGGTGCCCGGGCCGACGACGACACGCCGCCACCCGCCCTCGAAGGTCTCGTCCTGGCGCAGCGTGAAACCGAGCGCCTCCGTGAAGAAGGCGATGGCGTCGTCCAGGTCGTGGACGAGGTACGTGGCGTTCTCGAGGCGGATCATGACGGGAGCCTAGCGGCGGCGCGCGTCCCGGGCGTGGCGGCCCCGGCCCGTCCCGGGCGTGGCGGCCGCCGGGCGGTGCGGGGGTCGCCCAGCACCGCCCCGCGGCACGCTCCCGCGCGCGGTCAGACCTCGCGCAGGACCTCGCGGGCGAACTTCACGGACCGTTCGCGCAGCCCTGCGATGCGCCGCTCGACGAGCCCTGCCGGGTCCTGCCCGGCCTCGACGATCGTCGGCTTGCGGCGCACGTTCCTCGAGCAGCCGAACGCGGTGCAGATCAGGGTGCCGATCGTGTCGCCGTTGCGGCCGGCCGCACCGGCCCGACGCACGACGTACAGCGAGACGTCGTCGGTCGCGATGACGTCCTCGCACCAGGCGCACACCGCGCGGCGGCGAGACGCCGTGCCCTCGGGGGCACGCAGCGCGAGACCCACCAGGGCGTCGTCGACGGTCAGGACCACGTAGGCGCGCAGCGGCGCCTTGCGGTCCACCCACCCCAGGTAGTCGAGGCGGTCCCAGCGAAGGTCCGCCAGGTCGGAGGGGAGCGTGAGCTGGGACGCCTCACGGCGCGAGGCGTTCACGAAGGACGCGCGGATCTGCTTCTCGGTCAGGGGGTTCATGGTTCTACCACTCTCGTGCGGAGGGGCCGTCGTGAGCGCGGCGCGCTGCTCGGCCGACGAGGGTCGGCAGGTGCGTGCGTCGAGCGACGGCAGGAGGGGGCCGGTCCGTCCGGCGACACGAGGTCACCGGGGGACGGGACGTCCGCCGAGGTACGCCGATCGGCCGACGTGACCGTGCGGTCCGTCGGGGTGGCGCCGTGGGGCGTCAGGCGTGCTGGGCGGGCGTCCGGCCCGCGCCCGAGCAGGCCAGGACGGCCGCCCCGCTTCCTCGCTGCATCGTGATGCGCTCCAAGATCAGGTGGCCGTGGGCTCGTCCCTCGGCACAGCTCTCCGTCGATGGTACGCCCGACGGCGGAGCCGCCCCAGGAGATTTCGGTCACCGCCCGTGGGGGCCCGCCGGGCGCCCCGCCGTGCGCCCCGTGCGGACGGGGCGGCCTGGAGGCGTACCCTCGGGGCGCTCGCGGGCCCGCCCCGACGTACGGTGGCGTGATGACGGACGCCCCGACGGGGAGCGCGAGCGCCCCGCAGCTCGTGCGACACGCGCTGACCGACGTGTGGCGAACGGTCCGCCGGGCAGACTTCGCGATCGCCTACTGCACCGTGGTCCTCCTGGTCGCGGTCGTGCTGTGGTTCCTGCCCGACGGGACCCGCGACCAGGTCCTGGAGGACACGAGCACCAACCTTGCGAACCTGCGCGACCGCCCCTTCTCGGTGCTCCTCGCGAGCGCGTTCGTCATCTCGAGCGCGGGCGAGGTGCTCCTGGTGCTCCAGCTCCTGGTGGTGCTGGCCTACGCGCAACGGTTCGTCGGCCGGCTCGGGGCGCTCGCGGTCGGGTTCATGGGCCACGTCGGGGCCACGGTCTTCACGGCCATGGTCCTGACGACCGGGATCTTCCACGGGTTCGTCAACCCGGGCGTCGCGAGGGTCGACGACGTCGGGGTCAGCTACGTCATGGCGACCGTGATGGGGTTCCTCACCGTGGTGGTGCCGCGCCGGTGGCGCTGGTGGTGGATCGTGTTCGTGGTCGTGTACTGGGTGGGCCCAGGGTTCCTGGAGCGGAACTTCGCGGCGGTCGGTCACACGACCGCGCTGGTCATCGGGCTCACGGTCGCGTTCGTCGCGGGCCGGACCCGGCAGGCGGCCGGGTGGGCGGGGGACATCCCGGGGCGTTGACCCTGGCGGGGTCGGAGGTGTTCCCGGTGCCGCTCCCGCGGGGTCGCGCGTCCGGGCGGAGCGACGAAATGCACGAAGGGCCCGCCTCCTCGGGACGAGG
>NZ_JBHXBO010000151.1:6935-10150 GCF_042726775.1 Oerskovia sp. NPDC060287 | reverse complement strand
GCTCCGTGGAGCTGCCCGCCCGGCCTCGGGGCCCGGCCTCCACCGGTGCGCGGCGCGCACCCGGCCCCCGGCAGAACGGCGTCGTTTTGCCAGTCGGGGCGCCCGCGCGGGAAACTGGGAGGGCAACGGTGCGGCGCCGCTCCGTGCTGCCCGCGCTGCACGGTGTCACGACCCACCCCCCTGAGGTCGGCGCCGGAGCTCACCACCATGAAACGGGAGACCCCCATGCGCAGGCTGCCTGCTCTCACCGCCCTGACCGCCCTCGTCGCGACCTTCGCGCTCACGGCGTGCACCGACGCGTCCACGGACTCGAGCGCGAGCCCCACCGACGGCGGTTCGTCCGCAGCGTCGTTCGACCCGTCGACCATCGCCAAGGACGAGACGATCGCCGCGATGCTCCCGGCCGACGTCGTCGAGGCCGGCCTCCTGACGGTCGGCACCAACGCCACGTACGCCCCCGCCGAGTTCATCGGTGACGACGGCAAGACGATCGTCGGCTACGACGTCGACCTGGCCAAGGCGGTCGGCGCCGTCCTGGGTCTCGACGTCGAGGTCACCAACGCCGACTTCGCCTCGATCATCCCGGCGATCGGCAGCAAGTACGACATCGGCGTCTCGGGCTTCACGATCACCCCCGAGCGCCTGTCCGAGGTCAACATGGTCAGCTACTTCCGTGCGGGCGAGGCGTTCGCCGTGGCCCAGGGCAACCCCAAGGACGTCGACCCCACCGACGTGTGCGGCCTGAGCATCGCCGTCCAGACGGGCACGGTCGAGGACGAGGCGCTCGACGGCCTCATGGCTGACTGCGAGGCCGCGGGCAAGCCCGACATCACGCCGCTGCGCTACGCGAGCCAGGCCGACGTCACGACCAACCTGGTGGGCGGCAAGGCCGACGTCATGTACGCGGACTCGCAGGTCGTGGCCTACGCCGTGACCCAGACGGGCGGCCAGATCGAGCAGCTCGGCGACATCTTCGCCGACTCGCTGCACGGCATCGCGATCGCCAAGGACGACACCGCGCTCGCGCAGGCCGTCCAGGCCGCGGTCCAGAAGCTCATCGACGACAGCGACTACACCACGATCCTCGACGCCTGGGGCAACGCCTCCGGTGCGGTGACCACGGCCGAGCTCAACCCCGTGGTCTCCTGAGCTGATCCCCTGACAGAACAGAGGTAGCCATGGCCCAGCCGCCCAGCACCCCATCGCCCGACGGACCGCCGAGCGGGGGCTCGTCGAGCCTCGGCACGGCGTCCGCGCCTGCCGACCGGATACCGGAGCGCATCCACGCGGTCCCGGTGCCCCGGCCGGGACGCTGGGCGGCGGCCGTGGTCCTCCTCGTCCTGGCGGCCATGGCCGTCCACGGCCTGGTCACGAACGAGAAGTTCCGGTGGGACGTCGTCTGGCTCTACCTGCGGGACGTGCAGATCATGCGCGGCGTGGGCTGGACCCTGATCCTGACGTTCTCCTCGATGGCCATCGCGGTCGTGCTCGCGGTGATCCTCGCGGTCATGCGTCGCTCGGACAACCCGGTCATGCGGGCGACGAGCTGGTTCTACATCTGGTTCTTCCGCGGTACCCCGATCTACACCCAGCTCGTGTTCTGGGGGCTGATCTCGGTCCTGTACCCCAAGCTGAGCCTGGGCATCCCGTTCGGTCCCGAGTGGTTCGTGTTCGACACCGCGGACCTCATCACCGCGGCGCGCGCCGCGATCCTGGGCCTCGCGCTCAACGAGGCCGCGTACCTCGCGGAGATCGTCCGCGCGGGCCTGGGCTCGGTGGACCCGGGCCAGGCCGAGGCGGCGAAGGCCCTCGGCATGAAGGACGGCAAGATCCTGCGGCGCATCATCCTGCCGCAGGCCATGCGCGTGATCGTGCCGCCGACGGGCAACGAGACCATCTCGATGCTCAAGACCACGTCGTTGGTCCTCGCCGTGCCGTTCAGCCTGGACCTGACGTTCGCGTCGAACGCGATCGCGAACCGCATCTTCCTGCCGATCCCGCTGCTCATGGTCGCGGCGATCTGGTACCTGCTGATCACGAGCATCCTCATGGTCGGCCAGCACTACATCGAGCAGTACTACGGGCGCGGGTTCGGCTCGTCGACGGGCACGAGCCGCCGTCGCAAGCCGGGCAAGGGCCCCACGAAGCCGAGCAAGCAGGAGGCGATAGCGGCGTCGGGCACGACCGCGAACGCCGACCCCTTCCTGGAGGTGACCCCGTGACCGCGGACGCTCTCGACCACCCGTCCGGCGCTGCGACCGCGGCGTCAGGCCCGACGGCGGCACGCGCCGACGCGTCCGTCGCACCCATGGTGGAGATCGACGGGGTGCACAAGATGTTCGGCGACGTGCACGTCCTCAAGGGCGTGGACCTCGAGGTCCCCCGGGGCTCGGTGTGCGTCGTGCTCGGGCCCTCGGGCTCGGGCAAGTCGACGCTGCTGCGCTGCATCAACGAGCTCGAGGACCTCACGGCGGGTCGCATCTACGTCGACGGCGACCTGATCGGGTACCGGGAGGTCGAGAAGAACGGCAAGAAGCGGCTGCACCGCCTGCACCCCAAGGTCATCGCGGCCCAGCGCTCGCGCATCGGCATGGTGTTCCAGCGCTTCAACCTGTTCCCGCACATGACGGCCCTCCAGAACGTCATGGAGGCCCCCGTGCAGGTGCGCGGGCTCTCGCGCGCCCAGGCCAGGGCGCGCGCGGAGGAGCTGCTCGCCCGGGTCGGCCTGTCCGACCGCATGGACCACTATCCCTCCCAGCTCTCGGGCGGCCAGCAGCAGCGCGTCGCGATCGCCCGCGCGCTCGCGATGGACCCCGAGCTCATGCTGTTCGACGAGCCGACGTCCGCGCTCGACCCCGAGCTCGTCGGTGAGGTCCTCGCGGTCATGCGCGACCTCGCCGAGAGCGGCATGACGATGATCGTCGTGACGCACGAGATCGGTTTCGCGCGCGAGGTCGGCGACCACGTGGTGTTCATGGACGACGGGGTGATCGTCGAGCAGGGCGACCCCCGCGAGGTGCTCACGAACCCGCGCGAGGAGCGGACCCGGGAGTTCCTGGCGCACGTGCTGTAGCCGTCCGCGTCTGCCGAGAAGCGAGCAGTGGGGGCGGGGGGGGGCCGTAAGGGGGGGCCCGCCCGAGGACCGCCCCCCCCCGCCCCCCCGGGGGGGCCCCCCCCCGCGGCCCCCCCCGGGAGCCCCGCGAGCCGAGGAGGCG
>NZ_JBHXBO010000151.1:0-6925 GCF_042726775.1 Oerskovia sp. NPDC060287 | reverse complement strand
GCCCCGCTCATCTCCCCTCCCGGGGGCCACTTCCTTCGCACGTCCTCCCTCGGCGCCTCGGGCCGGCCGACCGCGGCGTCCCACCGGTGAGACCCGGTCAGCGTTCGCAGGCGACGCCGTTGCCGTCCCAGTCGAGCGCCGGGTTGAAGCCGTCGTCGCCCTGCTTGAGCGGGGTCTTGCCCTCGCGCTTCGCGGCCTCGCACGTCAGGTAGATGCCGTTGACCTTGCCCGAGTCCCAGCCACCGTCGTTGCCGTTGTTGTTGTTGTCCTGCACGGCGGCCTCACGCTCGGCGATCGCGACCTCGCGGTCGTCGAGCGCGACGTCGCGCGCGTCGAGCTCGGCCTCCTTGGTGGCCGCGGCGGTCTCGCGGGCCGTGACGGCCTCGGTCGAGGCCGCGATCCCGGCGAGCTGGGTCTCGAGGTCGGTCCGCTCGGCATCGAGCTTCTCGCGCTCGGCGGCCATCTGCTCGGTCGTGAGGGCCGCTGCCGCGGTGGCGTCGCCGGCCTCCGACTGGGCCTTGAGCGTCACGCCGAGGCCGATGAGCAGCCCCACGGCGAGGCAGCCCACGCCGATCCCGAGGGGCAGGAGCCAGCGCATGTAGGTGCGCTCCTCGCGCTCCTCGTCGTCGTCGCTCGAGAAGATCGCGAGCGGACCGCGGTCGGAAGCAGGAGGCTGCCCGGCGGAAGCGGCAGGCGTCGCGACGGGGACCGCAGGGCCGCCGGCCTGGGCGGTGCTCGTGGCGGCGCCCCCCGGGGCAGCGGCAGCGCCGACGACCGGCAGGATCATGGTCGAGGAGGGGGCCTCCGCGGGCGCGGGTGCGCTCACGTCACGGCGTGACCGCCTCGTCGGCCCGACCGCGGGGGTCCCGCCCCCCGGGGACGTCGCGGGGAGCGTTCCGGGGTGCATGCCGGCGGGGACGGCGTTCGTGGCCCCGGAGACCGCCGACGCTCCGGGGGCGCCCGCGGTCTGGAAGAGCACAGGGATCCCGCCGCCCGGCGTCTCGCGGGACCAGGCCTCGGCCCCCGAGGCGGGCGGGGCAGGGGGCGGAGGCGGCGTGGGCACGGCTGCGGCAGCGCCGGCCTCCACCCAGAAGACCCAGCCCTGGGGCGCGGCCGGCCAGGCCGGGTCGGGGTGCCAGTCGGACGAAGGGGCGAAACCGGGGGGTACCAACCAGCCGGGCGGCGGGTTGAAATGTACGGCCATGGGAGAGCTCCTTCGACAGTTCCAGCGCGCTCACTATGCTGCAGATCGGCCCGTTGACGCCAATTCCGTGCCCTGTCAGCGGCGCCGGGTACAAAGGAACCGGGTCGAGGAGCGTGCGGCGGCCCCCGATCCGCAGCGAGACGGGCGATCGGCAGCGTGCGTGAGCGATCCCGAGGAGTCGTCGTGTTCCTGATGGACCAGCAGGACCCGTCCGCCGAGGAGCTGCTCGTGTTCTCGGCGAGCGACCTCGTCGCGGCGAGCGAGTGCGAGTACCGCCTGCTGCGCACGCTCGACGAGAAGACGGGGCGTGCGGCCCGTGGCGCGGTCGAGGCGGACGACATGCTCGAACGCACCGCGACCCTGGGCGACGTGCACGAGCAGCAGGTCCTCGCCGGGCTCGTGGACCTCGTGGGTGCGGACGCGGTCCGGGAGATCCCCGTGCCGCGCACCATGCGCCGCGAGGACCTCGTGGCCGCGCACGCCGCGACGCTCGCGGCCCTGCGGGACGGGGTCGAGGTCGTCTACCAGGGCTCGTTCTTCGACGGCCGCTTCCACGGCCGCGCGGACTTCCTGATCCGCACGGACAGCCGGGCGGCTCACGTCTCCCTGCTCCCCGCCGGCCCGACGACGTCGGGCACCCTGAGAGGGCCCGGCGCCCCGGGCGCGGGCGGCCCCGAGTACGCGGTGTACGACGCGAAGCTCGCGCGGCGCGCCAAGGTCCCCGCGCTGCTCCAGCTCGCGGCCTACGCGGACCAGCTCCTGGCCGCGGGCGTCGAGACGTCGCCCGTGCTGCACCTGATCCTGGGGACGCGAGCCGTGACCGACCACCGGCTCGCGGACGTCCTGCCCGTGTTCCGCGAGCGTCGTGCCGAGCTGCTGCACCTGCTGGACACGCACCGCGCGGCCGGCGAGCCGGTCCGCTGGGACGCCCCCGGGCTGCGGCAGTGCGGCACCTGCGGGTACTGCTCCCAGCAGGTCGAGGAGCACGACGACCTGCTCCGCGTCGCGGGCCTGCGCAGCACCCAGCGCGTGCGGCTCCGTGCGGGCGGCATCACGACCATGACCCAGCTCGCGTCGGCCACGGCCCCGCCCCGCGGCCTCGCTGCACGCACGTTCGAGGCGCTGAGGGTCCAGGCCCGGCTCCAGGCCGGTCTGGTCGACGTGCCGCCCGACGGGGGAGCCGTGCCGGGCCTGGGGCCCGGCCCCAGCGGGTCGGTCACGTGGAGCACGCAGGTGGTGCCGGGGGAGGGGGACCCGGAACCTGCCCGGACGGAGCAGCACACGCTCTCCTACGTGGTCGTCGACCCCGCGCCGCTGCGCGCCCTGCCCCCGCCGGACCCGGGCGACGTGTTCTTCGACTTCGAGGGGGACCCGCTGTGGTCCGTCACGGACCCGGCGACCGGCGACGTCACGTGGAACATCGACTACCTGTTCGGGCTCGTCGAGCGACCCGGCACGCCCGGGGAGAAGCCGCCCTTCCACGCGTTCTGGGCCCACGACCTGGAGCAGGAGAAGCAGGCGCTCGTCGACTTCGTCGACTACCTGGCCAAGCGGCGCGCCCAGCACCCCGGGCTGCACGTCTACCACTACGCGTCCTACGAGAAGACCCACCTGCTGTCGATCGCGGCCCGCCACGGTGTCTACGAGCAGGAGGTCGACGACCTCCTGCGCCAGGGCGTGCTCGTCGACCTCTACTCGACCGTGCGCCACTCGCTCAAGGTCTCGGCGCCGTCGTACTCGATCAAGAAGCTCGAGCCGCTCTACATGGGCGACCAGCTCCGCGGCGGCGACGTGACCGACGCCGCCGCGTCGGTCGTGGCGTACGCGACCTGGTGCGCCGCGCGCGACGCGGGCGACGAGGACGAGGCCGCCCGGCTGCTGCGCGGCATCGCGGACTACAACGAGTACGACTGCCTCTCGACCCTGCGGCTGCACGAGTTCCTGCTGGGCCTCGCCGGACGCTCGGCCCCCGCGACGAGCGACGTCCGCACGCCGGCCCCGGTCGGCGACGGGTGGGAGGACGACCTGCCGCCCGTCCTCGAGCTCAGCGACGCCGAGGTGGCCCGCCGGGCCAAGCGCGCGGAGGCCGAGCAGGTCGAGCTCGACGTACGGGCGCTCGCGGGCGGCGTGGACGGTCGGTCGGGGGACGGGCGGACCGACGACGAGGAGGCCGTCGCGCTCTTGGGCGCCGGGGTCGGGTACTACTGGCGCGAGGCCAAGCCGTTCTGGCAGGAGTACTTCTCGCGGCTCAAGGACCCGGTCGACGAGTGGCAGACCCCCCGGTCGTACTTCCTCGTGGAGCGGGCCGAGGTGATCGAGGACTGGGCCCGGGCGACGCCGCGCAGCAACCCGTCGCGCCGCCTGCGGCTCTACGGTGAGCTGCCCGACGGCACCGAGCTCAAGGCGGGCTACGAGGGCGCGACCGCACTCTTCGAGGGACCGGCTCCCGACGGGATCGAGCCCGCGCGCGGCGCGGTGCGCTGGTCGACGGGGAGCGTGCGCGTGCACGGCGTCGAGCGCGGGAGGCTCGCGAGCGGCCGGGAGGTCGACGTCCTCGACGTGCGGATGCCCGTCCCCAAGGGAGCCGCCACGCACGACGCGCTGCCCATGGCGCTGACGGTCGGGCAGGTGCTGCCTACGCCGCAGCAGGAAGCCTCGATCCGGGCGCTCGCGACGCTCGTCCAGGCGCAGAACCCCGACGGGCCAAAGGCTCCCCTCGGGCTGCCGGACCACCCCGCGCTCGACCTGCTGCGCCGGCGTCCGCCGCGCACGGTGTCCGGCGGCCCGCTGCCCACCCTGGGTGACGGCCCCGAGCGGTACATCGACGCCGTCACGGACGCCGTCCGCGACCTCGACGGGTCCTACCTGGGCGTCCAGGGGCCTCCGGGCACCGGCAAGACGCACCTCGCCTCGAAGGTGATCGGCCGCCTCGTCGCCGAGGGCTGGCGAGTGGGTGTCGTGGCGCAGTCGCACGACGTCGTCGAGAACGTCCTCGCGGGCGTCATCACCAAGGGCGGCGTCGCTGCGGACCGTGTGGGCAAGAAGGCCTCGGGTCCCAAGGGGCGTGACGTGTCGAGGGTCGGGCGCGACGCGGGGTCGGGCCTGCCCGACGACGTCGCGGCCGCCGAGCTCCCCGAGGGCTCGCGGCTGGTCCCCTGGCGTCTCGTGGACTCCGCCCAGACCTCTTCCTTCGTCGGCGAAGGGCCCTGCGTGATCGGCGGGACGGCCTGGGACTTCGCGCACGTCGAGCGTTTCGGTGACGGCGAGCTCGATCTGCTCGTGATCGACGAGGCCGGGCAGTTCTCGCTCGCGAACACCGTCGCGGTCTCGCGGGCCGCGCAGCGGCTCCTGCTCCTGGGCGACCCGCAGCAGCTCCCGCAGGTCTCGCAGGGGCAGCACCCCGAGCCGGTCGACCAGTCGGCCCTCGGCTGGCTGACCCGCGCGGGTGGCGGGCACGACGTGCTGCCCCCGGAGTTCGGCTACTTCCTCGCACGGTCGTGGCGCATGCACCCCGCGCTGTGCGACGCGGTGTCCGAGCTCGCGTACGAGGGCCTGCTGCACGCCGAGGCGGCCGCGGGCGAGCGGCTGCTCGTGGGGGTCGAGCCCGGTGTGCACGTGGTCGAGGTCGAGCACGCAGGGAACGCGGTGTCCTCGGTCGAGGAGGCCCAGGAGATCGTGCGGCAGGTCCGGGCGCTGATCGGGACCACGTGGTACCCGGGAGGGCAGGGCGGGGTCGCGCCCGTCGGTGGCGTCGCCGGCGAGGGAGCGTCTGGCGCCGGTGCTGGGTCCTCCGGTGTGGGCCCGGCCGGATCGCGGCCGCTCGACCAGCACGACTTCGTGGTCGTGGCCCCCTACAACGCGCAGGTCTGGACCGTGCGGCACGCGCTCCAGGCCGCAGGGCTGGGGGACGTGCGTGTGGGCACGGTCGACAAGTTCCAGGGCAAGGAGGCGCCCGTCGCGATCGTCTCGATGACCGCCTCGGCGCGCGAGGACGTGCCGCGCGGCATGGAGTTCCTGCTCTCGCGCAACCGGGTCAACGTCGCGGTCTCGCGGGGCCAGTGGTGCGCCGTCGTGGTCCGCTCGCCCCGGCTCACGGACTACCTGCCGCAGCACCCTGAGGAGCTCGCCGAGCTGGGCGCGTTCATCGGCCTGTGCCGGTCGGGGCGGCCTGCCTGAGCACGGCCCTCTGTCGAGTGCATGATCCGGCAGCGACACGCCGGGCGAGCCGCTGCCGAATCACGCACCCAAGGTCTGGACAGGGCCTCAGAAGTCCCCGAACCCGCCGAAGTCCCCACCACCGAAGTCGCCGAAGCCCCCGAAGTCCCCGCCGGCCTCGGTGAACTCACCTCCCGTGTCACCCGCACCCGGGTCGGCCTCGGTCGCGCCGGGGTCCCCCTCGCCACCCGTCCCGCCGTCGCCCGCGAGGTTCGCGGTCGGGTCGCCGAACATCGGGCCGAACATCATGTTGGCGACCGCGGAGCCGATCACGACGCCCGCGATGGTGCCGAGCATGCTCGAGCCGATCATCGACCCCATGCCCGGCCCGCCCTGCCTGCCACCGAACGACCGTTCGAGCGTGCCGGGGTTGCGCATCTCGGCGCGGGTCGCCATGCGGGCGAGCGACTGCGGGTCGTCGGAGGTTGCGCGCTCGGCGGGCGGCAGGCTCTCGCCGAGGTCGGTGAGCACGCGGCGTCGCTGCTCGGGCGTGAGCCGCGCGAACGCCTCGGCGTGCGCCTGCTCGACGGCCTCGGGGGGAGCGGTGCGCAGCAGGTAGCGGTAGCGGTCGATCGCGACGTCGTCCTCGCTGCGTCCCGGACCCGTCGGGGCGGGAGGCGGGGTGCCGTACACGGGGGACTCGTGGCCGTCGTAGGTCGCGGTGCGGCGCGGCACCCCGTCGTCCTGCGGGGTGCGGCCGAGGAGGCGGTCGAGGAATCCCATGTGCGTGTCCTTCTGGTCGAACCGTCGAGGGCGGGTGCCCTCACCGGTTCAACGCGGTACGCCGCGTCGCCGTTCCGTCGAGTGCATGATCCGGCGGCGAAACGCCCGGCGAGTCGCCGCCGAACCATGCACTCAACGGCGAGCGGGCTCCGGTACGCAGCCCACCCCGCTCAGGAGCCGGACGTTGAACGCCGCTCCCGAGACCTCGAGCGCGTGGTACTGCTCGTGCACCCGCACGGTCTGCCCGTCGGCCAGGTCGAGCGCGGTGTGGTGCCACGCCCGGCAGGCGCCCTCGCCCGTGAGGTACTCGACGACGACCTCGACGCCTCCGTCGACCGGTCGTACCGCGCGGACCGTGCCCTCGCGCCAGCCCCACGGCCGGTTGCCGAGCATGCGTGCGTGGACGGGGTGCAGGAGGTGCCCGGTGTCGTACCGGTCGCACACGGTCGGTGCAGGACAGGGGGCGGTCGTCGGCCGGCGTTCCATGACGTGCTGGGCCATGGTGCTCCTTCTCTCCGTGCCCGACGGCGGAGCTCACCCCGCGCGTCGACGCCCACCCGGGCGGGCCCAGGGTGAGGGGCGCGAGGAGGAGCGCCGTGTCGCCGGGCTTCTCGCTCTTCCCCCACGGTCGTGGGGGCGGGTCTTCCTCCGGGAGCACCGTGCGCGTCGCGCGGTTGCCGGACCAGCACGCCGGAGGGCGGTTCGCTGGTCCTCTGGACCGTTCTCAGTTCTACCACGGCGGCAGAGACCAGGCACGGAGGTGCCTGGTCCTGGACGCACGAG
>NZ_JBHXBO010000150.1:0-10185 GCF_042726775.1 Oerskovia sp. NPDC060287 | reverse complement strand
ATGTAGTACCCGTGCACTGCCTCGTCGCGGATGATGAGGCGGATGAGGTCGGCCGTGTTCGTGAGCTTGGCGCGGCTCGACCAGTACATGGGCAGGTAGAAGCCCGAGTAGAACAAGAAGGACTCGAGCAGCGTGCTCGCGACCTTGCGCTTGAGCGGCGAGTCGCCCTTGTAGTACTCCATGACGATCTCGGCCTTGCGCTGGAGGTTGGGGTTCTCCTCCGACCAGCGGAACGCCTCGTCGATCTCGCGCGTCGAGCACAGCGTCGAGAAGATCGACGAGTAGCTCTTGGCGTGCACGGACTCCATGAAGGCGATGTTCGTGTACACGGCCTCCTCGTGCGGGGTGATCGCGTCAGGGATGAGCGACACGGCGCCCACGGTGCCCTGGATGGTGTCCAGCAGCGTGAGGCCGGTGAAGACGCGCATGGTGAGCGTCTTCTCCTCCTCGGTGAGCGTGGCCCAGCTCTGGATGTCGTTCGATACCGGCACCTTCTCGGGGAGCCAGAAGTTCCCGACGAGCCGGTCCCAGACCTCGGCGTCCTTGTCGTCGTCGAGACGGTTCCAGTTGATCGCGGACACGCGATCGATGAGCTTGAGCTTCCCAGTGGGTGACATGTCGTTCTTCTTCTTTCTCAGCACGGTGCCTGCGACGAGACGAGAGGTCCTGCGGGCGGCGGGAACGGGAGGGGCGCCGGTCGTGGTCGGGCCTGGCGGGGGCCGCGAGGCACGAGCGGCCCGGGAAGACCGGCGCCCCTCCCGTGGACGTCGCCGTCAGGCGACGAGGTCAATCACAGCATGCAGGAGACGCAACCCTCCACCTCGGTGCCTTCGAGCGCGAGCTGGCGCAGGCGGATGTAGTACAGGGTCTTGATGCCCTTGCGCCATGCGTAGATCTGCGCGCGGTTGACGTCGCGCGTGGTCGCGGTGTCCTTGAAGAACAGCGTGAGGCTCAGGCCCTGGTCCACGTGCTGCGTCGCCGCGGCGTACGTGTCGATGATCTTCTCGTAGCCGATCTCGTACGCGTCCTGGTAGTACTCCAGGTTGTCGTTCGTCAGGTAGGGCGCCGGGTAGTAGACGCGCCCGATCTTGCCCTCCTTGCGGATCTCGATCTTGGCGGCGACCGGGTGGATCGACGACGTCGAGTTGTTGATGTAGCTGATCGAGCCGGTCGGCGGGACGGCCTGGAGATTCTGGTTGTAGATGCCGTGCTCCTTGACGGAAGCGGCCAGCGCCTTCCAGTCCTCCTGCGTGGGGATGTGCACGCCGGCGGTCTCGAAGAGCTCCTTGACGCGCGGCGTCGCGGGCTCCCACACCTGGTCCGTGTACTTCGCGAAGTACTCGCCCGAGGCGTAGGTCGAGTCCTCGAACCCGCCGAACGCCCGGCCCCGCTCGATCGCGAGGCGGTTGCTCGCTGCGATCGCGTGGTAGGCCACGGTGTAGAAGTAGATGTTCGTGAAGTCGATGCCCTCTTCGGAGCCGTAGAAGACGCGCTCGCGAGCGAGGTACCCGTGCAGGTTCATCTGGCCGAGGCCGATCGCGTGCCCCGACTCGTTGGCCCGCTTGATCGACGGGACGGACTCGATGCTCGTCTGGTCGGACACGGCCGTCAGGGCGCGGATCGCGGTGTCGATGGTCTTGGCGAAGTCTGGCGAGTCCATCGTCTTGGCGATGTTCAGCGAGCCGAGGTTGCACGAGATGTCGCGGCCGACGTGGTCGTACGACAGGTCCTCGTTGTACGTCGAGGGCGTCGAGACCTGGAGGATCTCCGAGCACAGGTTCGAGTGCGTGATGCGCCCCTTGATGGGGTTCGCCTTGTTGACCGTGTCCTCGAACATGACGTACGGGTAGCCGGACTCGAACTGCAGCTCGGCGAGCGTCTGGAAGAACTCGCGGGCCTTGATCTTCGTCTTGCGGATGCGTGCGTCGTCGACCATCTCGTCGTACTTCTCGGTGACCGAGATGTCGGCGAAGGGCTTGCCGTAGACGCGCTCGACGTCGTACGGCGAGAAGAGGTACATGTCCTCGTTCTTCTTCGCCAGGTCGAAGGTGATGTCGGGGATGACGACGCCGAGCGACAGCGTCTTGATGCGGATCTTCTCGTCGGCGTTCTCACGCTTGGTGTCGAGGAAGCGCATGATGTCGGGGTGGTGCGCGTGCAGGTAGACCGCACCTGCACCCTGACGGGCCCCGAGCTGGTTCGCGTAGGAGAAGGAGTCCTCGAGGAGCTTCATCACGGGGATGACGCCCGAGGACTGGTTCTCGATGTGCTTGATCGGGGCGCCGTGCTCACGGATGTTGCTCAGGAGCAGGGCCACGCCACCGCCACGCTTGGAGAGCTGCAGGGCCGAGTTGATGCCGCGCGCGATGGACTCCATGTTGTCCTCGATGCGCAGCAGGAAGCAGGACACGGGCTCGCCGCGCTGCGCCTTGCCGATGTTGAGGAACGTGGGGGTCGCGGGCTGGAAGCGACCGGCGACGATCTCCTCGACGATGTCGAGGGCCGTCTGCTCGTTGCCGTCGGCCAGACCGAGGGCGACCATGGACACGCGGTCCTCGAAGCGCTCGAGGTAACGCTTGCCGTCGAACGTCTTGAGCGTGTACGAGGTGTAGTACTTGAACGCGCCGAGGAACGTGTCGAAGCGGAACTTCTTGGAGTAGGCGAACTCGAACAAGGTCTTGACGAAGTCGCGGTCGTACTTGTCGAGGACCGCGGGGTCGTAGTACTTGTTCTCGACCAGGTACTCGAGCTTCTCCTCCAGGCTGTGGAAGAAGACCGTGTTCTGGTTCACGTGCTGCAGGAAGTACTGGCGCGCTGCCTGGCGGTCCTTGTCGAACTGGATCTCGCCGTCGGGGCCGTACAGGTTGAGCATCGCGTTGAGCGCGTGGTAGTCGAGCTCGACGCCCGCCGCCACCGTGCTCACGCTGGAATCCGTGACTGTCGTTGCCAAAATCGTCCCAATCCGTCGCGGACGCGCTCGACGTCCTCGGCTGTTCCCAGAAGTTCGAAGGCGTACAGGTAAGGCACCTGGCACTTCGAGGAGATGATGTCGCCGGCGATGCAGTAGGCCTCGCCGAAGTTGGTGTTGCCCGCGGCGATGACGCCGCGGATCAACGACCGGTTGTGTGAGTCGTTCAAGAACTTGATGACCTGGCGGGGCACTGCCCCGCCCTCGTTGCCGCCGCCGTACGTCGGGACCATCAGGACGTAGGGCTCGTCGACCCGCAGGAACTCGTCCTTGGGTCGCAGCGGGATGCGGTGGACCGTGTGACCACGGTCCTCGAGGCCCAGGCGCTGGACGAACCGGTGGGTGTTGTCCGACGCGCTGGAGAAGTAGACGAGCGATCCCATGTCACACCTCGCAGCGGGGACCGGTGGGACGAGCTGGTCAGGCGACGGGAGCGACCTTCGCCGCGAGAGCGTTGATCTGGTCGGGGCGGAAGCCCGACCAGTGCTCGTCGCCCGCGATGACGACGGGCGCCTGCAGGTAGCCGAGGCCGCGCACGAGCTCGAGTGCCTCGGCGTCCTGGCTGATGTCCACGACGGAGTACTCGATGCCCTTCTTGTCGAGGGCGCGGTACGTCGCGTCGCACTGAACGCAAGCCGGCTTGCTGTAGACCGTGATGCTCATCTGGTCAGTCTCCTCGGGTAGGGGATCGAGCTTCCAGCGGGGGCGCTCAGGCCGACTCCCTGCTGGGGTCCTGACCTCGAAGAACGCTGGTGGAACTACGACCGTGTGGTTTGCCGGGGAGACGATCGCTCCCTGGTGTTGACCACTATACCTAGTGGGCGGGCTCCGCGCTCGGCACTAGATGTCGTGGTCTGACGATCTTCGCCGCCTCCTCCTCGAGACGTGTCGAAGTGTGCTACAAGCACGGATCCATCCTCCCAGGAGGCACTGACACTCCCCCGGATGCACCCCGTCGTCCACCGGTCCAGGAGCCCGAGAACGGCTTGTCCGAGCGGTCCCGAGGACTTCTCCACAGCTTGTGGAGGGCGTCCGTCCACATGCTGTGCAGAGCGCTCGAGGGGGGCTGGCAGGCAGACCAACCCCACCTCGGCGCCACACCCGGCGCCACACCGAACCAGACAAGCCGGACACGAATTCTCCCGCGTGTCATGTTCCGTCGGCGTGTCGCGCCACGGCCGCGACGGGTGCGAGATAGATCACCGGTGCCCGTCGCGACCTCCGGCGGCCCGTGCCCGGTCGGCGCGCCGGGCCCGCCGGGCCCGGCCCCGGGCACCGGCGTCCTCGACGTCTGTCAGCCGACCTCCGCCACCCCGGGCAGCACCGAGGTCGTCGCGAGCCGGCGGTACCAGTGCGCCGAGTCCTTCCACGTGCGCTCGAGCGTGTCGTAGTCGACGCGGATGATGCCGAACCGGCGGTCGTAGCCGTAGCCCCACTCGAAGTTGTCGAGCAGCGACCACGCGAAGTACCCGCGCACGTCGGCCCCCTCGTCGATCGCAGCACCCACCGCGTCGACGTGGTCGTGCAGGTACGCGACACGACGGTCGTCGTGCACCCGCGCGGTCCCGTCGGCACCGATCGAGACCTCGTCGTCGAACGCCGCGCCGTTCTCGGTGACCATCAGGGGCTGGCCCGGGTACGCCCGGTGCACCGAGAGGAGCAGCTCGGTCATCCCGGCGGGCTCGATGTTCCAGCCCATCGCGGTGTACGGGCCCGCCTGCGTCACGAACTCGACGTCGTCGACCCCGATCCACGGGCTGTGGCTCGACGCGCCGTGGCCGTCGTTCTCCGCGCGCTCGCCGTCGCCCGCGAAGTGGCGCACCTTGGTGGTCGAGTAGTAGTTGATGCCGAGCACCGACAGGGGCTGCCGGACGATCTCGAGGTCACCGTCCTGGACGAACGACCAGTCGGTCACGTGCGCGGTGTCGGCGAGCAGGTCGGCCGGGTAGGCGCCGTCGAGCAGCGGGCCGAGGAACGCCCGGTTGGCGAGCCCGTCGATCTTGCGCACAGCGTCGAGGTCGGCCTCCGACGTCGGGTCGTCGGGCCGGATCACGTGCAGGTTGAGGGTGATCGAGGTCTGGACGTCCTGCCCCAGCTCGTCGCGGATGGCGAGGCACGCGAGCCCGTGGGCGAGGTTGAGGTGGTGCACGGCCGCGAGCGCCGCGACGGGCTCGGTGCGCCCCGGGGCGTGCACGCCCGAGCCGTAGCCGAGGTAGGCCGAGCACCAGGGCTCGTTGAGCGTGGTCCACACGTCGATCCGGTCGCCGAGCTCGCGGGCCATGCGGCGCGCGTACCCGGCGAACGCGTGGGCGGTCTCGCGGTTCGCCCAGCCGCCGCGGTCCTCGAGCTCCTGCGGGAGGTCCCAGTGGTAGAGCGTCACGACGGGCTTGACGCCCGCGTCGAGGAGCGCGTCGACGAGCCGCGAGTAGAACGCGATGCCCTCGGGGTTGAACTCTCCTGTGCCGCCGGGCTGGACGCGCGACCAGGAGATCGAGAACCGGTAGGCGCCGAGCCCGAGGTCCTTGATGTGCTGCACGTCCTCGGCCCACCGGTGGTAGTGGTCGTCGGCCACGTCGCCCGTGTCGCCGTTCAGCGTGCGGCCGGGGGTGTGGGAGTAGGTGTCCCAGATGGACGGCCCGCGCCCGCCCTCGGCGGCGGCTCCCTCGATCTGATAGGCCGCGGTGGCCGACCCCCACAGGAAGTCGGTCGGGAAGGTGCGCGACGCGGGGGCCTGCGCTGGGGACGGTGCGGGTCCGGCGTCCTGCCGGGTGGCGACGTTGCTCACGGTGTTCCTTCTGTGGTTCGGGATGGACGGTCCGCGACAGCGTGGGAGCGCTCTCACGTATCGATTCGATCAGGGTACCCACGCGCGGGGCGCGACGTCGAGGCCCGGCGTGGGCGGCGCCGTCGGGCACGGTGCTTCCTGCCCGACGACGCCGCTCACCTCTCCCCCTGCCCGCACGGCGGGAGGTGCGTCAGAGGGTCAGCTCGACGCTCCCCGCCCCCTCGGCACGCACCACGTGCTCACCGATCTGCACGGCCCACGCCGCGCGGGCGTCGCCGGACATGACCGTGATCTTCGCGCCCTCGCGGCGCGTGCGGAACGTCGTCGGGGCGCCCGTCTCGGACGGGACCGTGGTCGTCGAGTCGTACCCGTCGGGCAGCTCGAACAGGCGCAGGGTCACGCCGTCGGCCCACTCGTAGTCCGGGCGGTCCGTGCGCGCACCCACGGGCAGCACCGTGCCCGGGCGGACCAGCAGCGGCAGCGAGTCGAACCCGTGCCTCTGCGCGACCCACTGCGGTCCCGAGACCGTGCTCCCGTCGAGGAGGTTCGTCCACGTCCCCTCCGGGACGTAGACCTCGACGTCACCCCCGGCCGTGAAGACCGGGGCCACGAGCAGCGAGCCGCCCAGCATGTACTGCGTGTCGACCCCGAAGCCCCCACGGTCGTGGGGGAACTCGAGCACCATGGGCCGCATCATCGAGATCCCGTCCCGGTGCGCCTCCTCGGCGACCCCGGCCAGGTACGGCATGAGCGAGAGCTTGAGGCGCGTGAACTTCCGGGTGACCTCGACCGCCTCCTCGTCGAACGCCCACGGCACGCGCACCGAGTCCGAGCCGTGCAGACGGCTGTGCGAGGACAGGAGCCCGAACGCCAGCCACCGCTTGAAGACCCCCGCGTCCGGGACGCCCTCGAAGCCGCCGATGTCATGGCTCCAGTACCCGAACCCGGACATCGCGAGGGAGAGCCCGCCTCGGAGCGACTCGGCCATCGACGCGTACGTCGAGTCGCAGTCGCCGCCCCAGTGGACGGGGAGCTGCTGGCCGCCCGCGGTGGCCGCCCGTGCGAACAGCACCGCATCCCCTTCACCCCGCTCACGCTCGAGGAGCCGGAAGACGGCCTCGTTGTAGAGCTGCGCGTAGTAGTTGTGCATCTTCGCGGGGTCGGACCCGTCGGACCAGACGACGTCGTCGACCGGGACACGCTCGCCGAAGTCGGTCTTGAAGCAGTCGACCCCCTGGTCGAGCAGGCCCTTGAGCTTGCCGAGGTACCACTCGGTCGCGTCGGGGTTCGTGAAGTCGACCAGGCCCATGCCCGCCTGCCACTTGTCCCACTGCCACACCCCGCCGTCGGTCGTCCGGAGCAGGTACCCCGCGGCCCGTGCCTCCTCGAACAGCGGCGAGCGCTGGGCGACGTACGGGTTGATCCACACGCAGATCTTGAGGCCCTTGTCCTTGAGCCGGCTCAGCATGCCCTCGGGGTCCGGGAACGTGCGCGGGTCCCACTCGAAGTCGACCCACTGGTACTCGCGCATCCAGAAGCAGTCGAAGTGGAAGACCGACAGCGGCAGGTCCCGCTCGGCCATGCCGTCGATGAACCCGCTGACGGTCTGCTCGTCGTAGCTCGTCGTGAACGAGGTCGTGAGCCACAGCCCGAACGACCAGCCCGGGACCCGCGCGGGGCGCCCGGTCAGCGCGGTGTAGCGCGTCAGCACGTCCTTGGGCGTCGGCCCCGCGACCAGGTAGTACTGCAGCGCCTGCCCCTCGACCGAGAACTGGGCACGGGTGTTGATCTCCGAGGCGACCTCGAACGACACGAGCTCCGGGTGGTCGACGAACACGCCGTAGCCCCGGCTGCTGACGTAGAACGGCACGTTCTTGTACGCCTGCTCGCTCGACGTCCCGCCGTCGGCGTTCCAGACGTCGACCGTCTGGCCGTTCTTCGCGAACGGCCCGAACCGCTCCCCCAGCCCGTACAGCTGCTCGCCCGGTGCGAGGCTGAGCTGCTCGTGCATGTAGTGGGCGCCCCCGTGCGCAGCGTCGGCCTGCACCGAGCCGACCGCCTTGTGCAGGCTCGACGTCACGACCTGCCCGTCCTGCTCGACGTCGACGCGCCAGCCCCCCTCCCGGTGCACGCGCACCGCGAGCGGCCCGGAGCGCAGGACTCCGTAGGTCTCGTCGACCGAGACCTCTGGCCGGAATCCCTCCTCGTGGTGCAGCTCGAAACGCGGCCCCCGGTCGACCCCGCCCCGGTGGTGCTCGATCCGGACGCCGATCACGCCCGGCGCGGGCGACGAGTAGGTGATCGTCAGCAGGGGCCGGTTGAGCGTGTCACCACGACGCCGGATCACGGCGGTCGGGGCGTACACCGTCAGGGTGCCCGCCGCGGGATCGACGCGGACGTCGTCTACCTGGGCCGGGTGCAGCGGCGAGAAGCCGTCACGGACCTGCCAGTAGCCGTCGGTGAACTTCATGGTTGCTCGGTTCCTTCGGGGTAGGTGCGGTCACTTCACGGCGCCGGCCGTGACGCCTCGCGTCAGGGTGCGCTGGAAGATGAGGAAGAAGATGACTGCGGGGACGAGCGAGACCAGGGCGCCCGCGTTGGTCGTCGTGGCGTCCATCATCCGGTCGCCCTGGAGCGAGGCCAGCGCGATGGGGATCGTCTGGGTCGCGTTCGTGGTGAGCATGACCAGCGGGATGAAGAACTCGTTCCAGGTCCAGATGAAGAAGAAGATCATCAGGACCGAGAGCGTGGGACGGACGACCGGGAAGACGATCTTCCACAGGATCTGCCAGCGCGAGGCGCCGTCGAGCGCGGCCGCCTCCAGCAGCGCGGGCGGGAACGTCCCCAGCACCGACGAGAGGAGGTACGTGCCGAACGCCGACTGGATGACCGTGAAGATGATGATCACGGACCACTGCGAGTTCGAGAGCCCCACCTGCTGCGCCATGGTGAACAGCGGGTAGACCAGCGCCTCCTGCGGGAGCATGTTCGCGAGCAGGAACAGCATGATGATCCACAGCCTGCCCTTGACCCGCCCCACGCCGATCGCATAGGCGTTGAGCAGCGAGAGCAGCGTTCCCCCGATCGCGACCGCGGCCGAGATCCAGATCGAGTTGAGCAGCTTCTGCGGGAAGTCGACCCGCTCCCAGAACGCGACGACGCCGTCGAGGTACAGGTGCGTGGGCAGGCTCAGCGGCCCGTCCTGCGAGTACTCGGCCGGAGACTTGAACGCGTTGAGCAGCATGATGACGAACGGCGCGAGCATGAGCAGCGCGAACAGGCCCGCCGCTGCGAGCACGAACCAGCGCGTGGCACCCCGGTGGTGGCGCTGGTCGGGACGGGTCGACCGGAGGACCTGGGCCTCCTGCGGCTTCTCGACGGACGGGTTCAGAACGTCGGTGGCCATCAGCGGCCTCCCTCTTCACGGCGCTCGGCGCGGGCCTGCAGGGCGAGGATGACCAGGGCGACCACGACGATCACCAGGGTCAGGACGGTCGACACGGCAGCGCCGTAGCCGACCTTCGACTTGTCGAAGAAGTTGAGGTACGAGTAGTAGCTGGGCACGAGCGTCGAGCTCTCGGGGCCGCCGCGGGTCAGCACGTAGATCGGTCCGAACACCTTGAGCGCCGCGACCGTGCACGTCAGGACGACGACGAAGGTCTCGGGGCGGATCTGCGGCATCGTGATCGCACCGAAGCGGCGCCACCACCCCGCACCGTCGAGCTCGGCCGCCTCGTACAGCTCCGGGTCGACCCGCTGCAGGGCCGACATGAAGATCACGACGGGATAGCCGATCTGGACCCAGACCAGGACCGCCATGACCGTGGGCAGGGCGGTGGTCGTGGACCCCAGCCAGTTCGGCGGGCTGTCGATGCCGATCGAGCGCAGGATCACGTTGAGCGCGCCGGTCTGGGAGTTGAGGATCCAGTTCCACAGCACACCGGCCACGGCGACGGGCAGGATCTGCGGCAGGTAGTACGTCGCCCGCAGGAAGGCCGCGACGCCCCCGCCGAACCGCCGTCCGAGGTAGTCGAACAGCACGGCCGCGAGCACGAGGCCGATCAGCGTCGGGACCACGACCATCGCGAGGATCATCGCGACCGAGTTCCGGAACGAGGTCCAGAACTGCTCGTCGGCCATCAGGGCGGAGTAGTTGTCGAGCCCGATGAACTTCATCGGGGCCATGCCGCCCTTCCACTTGAAGAGGCTGTAGTACACGTTCATGCCGAACGGGATCAGGATGACCACCGTGAACGCGACCACTCCCGGGATCAGGTAGGGCAGGTAACCCACCCAGCGGGGTCTGCTGCGCCGCGAGCGCGCGGCTCCTGCTCGCTCGACCGCGGGGGTCGGCGTCTTGACAGTGCTCATGGACTTTCCTCGTCGCTCGTGATCGTTCGTCGTCGTCGGGTCCCGGCGCCCCGACGGGCGG
>NZ_JBHXBO010000149.1:0-10225 GCF_042726775.1 Oerskovia sp. NPDC060287 | reverse complement strand
CCGGACACCGGTGCCCGCCCTCGGCGGTGTCTGTCCTCAGGGAGGCGTCGCCGCGCTCACCCCCAGGTGACCCCGATGAGCAGCATCGTCACGAGGAACCCGGTCACGAGGTTGAGCCAGAGGAAGCGTCGCCAGCCCACGTTGGCACGTTCGCAGTCCGCGTCGCGCACCGACCAGAAGGATGCGACGTTGACCAGGTAGGGCAGCGGGAGCAGGGCCGCGAGCCACCCCGGCCACGGGAGGAACGCCAGCAGCACCGCGGCCACCAGGTAGGCGGCCGACGCGACCACCACGGTCCGGTGCGCCCCGATCACGGTCGCGACCGAGCCGATCCCGCCCTCGCGGTCGGCCTGCACGTCCTGCACCGCGCCGAACGCGTGCGACGCGGCACCCCACAGCACGAACGCCGCCAGCACGGGCCACACGGTCCGCGCGCCGAGGTCGGCCCCGACCAGCACGAGCGCGTAGAGCAGCGGTCCCACGAAGTGCATGGCCGAGGTGAGCGAGTCGAGGAAGGGCCGCTCCTTGAAGCGCAGCACGGGGGCGGAGTACGCCACGACGAGGAAGACCACGACGGCGAGCGTCAGGTTCGCGGCCGCGTCGCCCTGGAGCAGCAGCCAGGCGAGGAACGGGACGTTCGCCACGGCGCACGCCCACAGGATCCGTCGGTGGGTGCGCCGCGCGGTCGCGGGGTCGGCCAGCGCTCCCTCGATCCCGCCCTTGCGCGGGTTGCGCAGGTCCGAGGCGTAGTCGAACACGTCGTTGACGCCGTACATGAGCAGGTTGTACGGGACGAGGAAGTACAGCGTCCCGACGACGAGCGTGGCGTCGATGCGTCCGCCCGTGGCCACGAGGTACCCGGCGGCGAACGGATAGGCCGTGTTGATCCAGGAGAACGGGCGCGAGGCGGCGACGACCTCCCGCAAGGCGACGAGCGGTCGCGGCGCCTGCCCGGGGCCCACGACGACCCGTGTCACGACTGTCCTCCCGCGTGCCGCCGGCGGCGACCGTCACCCACCCAGGTCCACACCGCAGGCAGCAGCAGGACCGCGGCCAAGGGGTAGGCGAAGTCCTCGATCGGGGCACCCACGAGGTAGACGCCCAGGATCTTGTCCGGCGCGTAGGTGTAGAGCCCCACGGCGATCATGATCGTGTCGAACACGAGCGTGAGGACGACCATGACCGCGGTCGTCCACAGGAGCGGCCCGGCGCGGTGCCGGCGCAGGGTCCATCCGGTGACCGCCGCGACGAGCACGAGCACGACGACGTTGAGGACGATGTTGGTCATGCTCGGCCCCCTGTCGTCGCGCCGTCCGAGGGCTCGGCGGCGCCGTCCACCCCTGCGCCCGTCGGCCGCGGCGTGGCGGCCGTCCCGGTCGCCCCGGGTCGCCGGTGGCCCCGCCCACGCACCCGCAGGTCGAGGAACCGCCACACCAGCAGCGTGTTGTAGCAGAGCAGCGTCAGGAACACGGCTTCCTCGACGGGCAGCTCGGGCGCGAGCTGGAGCCCCGTCATGTGGGGCGAGTCGCCTCGCGCGAAGATCCCGAGCGCGAGGCCCGCGACGTCCCACGCGAGGAAGAACAGCACACCGACCACGAGCGTGATCGCAGTCCTGGCGGGGTCGGCCCAGAACGCGAGGCGGAACCGGCGGTCGAGCACCGCGAGCCCGCCGAGCGAGACCGCGAGCGCCCCGAGGTACGCGAACCCGATCACGCGGCACCGCCCCGCAACCGGTCCGGACGTCGGCTCGCCGCGAGGAAGCCACGGCGCAGCGGCGTCGGCAGCGGCCGGGACGAGGTCTCGCCGAGGAGCCGCTTGGCGACGAGCTCGGCGCTGATGAGGCACATGGGCAGCCCGACGCCGGGAGCCGTGCCGGCTCCCGCGTAGTACAGGTTGGAGACCGTTCGTGAGGCACCGGCCGGCCGGAACATCGCGCTCTGCGCGAGCGTGTGCTCCATGCCCAGGGCCGTCCCGCGCCAGGACGAGAACTCGGTCGCGAAGTGCGCGGGTCCCAGCACCGTGCGCGTCACGACCCGGCCACGCAGGTCGTCGATCCCGGCCCAGGCGCCGACCTGGTCGAGATACCCGTCGGCGAGCTCCTCGAGCGCGGCCTGCGACGCGGCGGACGCTCCGAGGGCAGGGTCCGCCGGGAACGGCACCAGGACGAAGAGGTTCTCGTGGCCGGGTGGTGCCGCCGGGTGGTCGAGGCTCGCGTCGTCGGTCGCCGAGGTCCGCGAGACGTAGAGCGAGGCGGGGACGGGCACGCGGAGCGAGCGCACGTCGCTCGAGGCCCCCTGCCCCAGGACGTCCTCGAAGTTGCCGCGCCAGTCCTCGGTGAAGAACAACGAGTGGTGCGCCAGCTCGGGCAGCTCGCCGCGCACGCCCGCGAGCACGAGCAGCGCCGAGATGCCGGGCCCCCGGTCCTCCCACGACTCGGCCGGCAGGTCGGCGTACACGTCGGGCAGCAGCGCCGTCTGCGTGTGGTGCAGGTCCGCACCGGACACCACGACGTCCGCGGGGACGACCTCGCCGTCCCTCAGCCGCACCCCGGTCGCGACGCCTCGCGCGCACCGCCGGGACCTGCCGGTCCGCGCCCGGGGCGAGGCTCCGGCGTCGGGCCCGGCGGGGGCGACCTCGATCCCGACGACGTCGCTCCCCGTGCGGATCGTCACGCCTTCCGAGCGGGCCAGCTTCTCCATGGCCTCGATGATCGTGTACATGCCGCCACGCGGGAACCGGACGCCCTCGACGAGGTCGAGATGGCTCATGAGCGAGTAGAGCGCGGGCACGCGGTACGGCGACGAGCCGAGGAAGACCGCGTGGTAGCCCAGGACCTGGCGCAGCCGCGGGTCGCGCACGCGTCGCTCGACGCGGTCCGCGAGCGAGCGTCCCAGGAGAGCCGCGAGCCGCGGGAGGCGACGCAGCACCGAGCCGTCGACCGCGCGGTCGGGGCGCTCGAACGTCGTGTAGAGGAAGTGGTCGAGCGCCAGCCGGTAGGCCTCGCTCGACTCCGCGGCGTACGCGCGCATGCGCTCCCCGTCACCCGGCGAGAGCGCGTCGAAGCGTGCCCAGTTGGCCTCCGCGTCGCGCGTGACGTCGAGGACGGTCCGTGCGCGGGTGGCGTCGGCCTGCTCGGAGGACGGGGATCCTTCGAAGAAGACCCGGTACGACGGGTCGAGCGGCACCAGGTCCAGGTGGTCCTCGACGCGCTCGCCCAGGAGCGCGAACCAGTGCTCGAACACCTCGGGCATGAAGTACCAGGAGGGGCCCGTGTCGAACCGGAACCCGTCGAGGTCGAGCGTCCCGGCGCGCCCGCCGACGCGCTCGTGCCGTTCGAGGAGGGTCACGCGTGCGCCGCCGCGGGCGAGGAGCGCGGCCGTGGCCAGGCCGCCGATCCCCCCGCCCACGACAACGACGTGCGGCATCTCGGGCGGTGCGTGGGTCACGGGGCTCCTCGGGTCGTCGAGCGTGCGGTCGGTGCGGCGGTCAAGGGGAGGGGGACGTCTCGTCGCAGGGTCTCACGGGCGACCGCACGGGCCGCGACGACGAGCTTGACCGGGTCGGGGACACGGACCCGGGCGCGCAGCAGGTCCTCGGGCCGCGTCGAGGCGAGCCTGCCCAGCAGGGTGTCGTAGAGCGCGAGGGTCGCCGCGACGGCCATCCGGGCACGGCGCGGCAGCGACGGGAGTGCGGCACGGGCCGCGTCGAGGTCGCTCCCGATCTCCGCGAGGATCGCGTCGACGTCCTCCTGCGTGAGGTCCGCGGGGGTGATCCCGGGGAAGTAGCTGCGGCCCAGGTCCTCGTGGTCCGCGCGCAGGTCGCGCAGGAAGTTGATCTTCTGGAACGCGGCGCCCAGGCCGCGCGCACCGTGCACGACGGCGTCGCTCGCCCGCACGACCGGGTCGCCCGGGCGTCGCCCGGCGTTGAGGAAGACCGCGAGGCACATGAGTCCGACGACCTCGGCCGAGCCGTAGACGTACTGCTCGTAGCTGGCCTTGTCGTGGACCTGGACCGTCAGGTCCATGCGCATCGAGGCGAAGAACGGGTCGATCTCGGGGTGCCCGATCCCCGTGCGCCGGGCCGTGCGCGCGAACGAGTGGACCACCAGGTTGGTCGAGTAGCCGCTCGCGAGGGCGCGGGCGGTCTCCTCCTCGAGACCGGTCAGGAGCTCGTCGGCCCCCTCTCCACGGCGGGTGTCGACGACCTCGTCGGCCACCCGGACCAGGCCGTAGACCGCGTCGATGTCGCGGCGAGCGGCGCTGCCGAGCAGCCTGGAGCCCAGCCCGAACGACGTCGAGTACCCCGTGAGGACCGCCCGGCTCGCGCGGGCGGCAGTACGGTCGTACAGCATCTGCGCCCCGTGCGCCTCGACGGCCGCCGGTGAGGGCCGCTTGCCGGTCGGCATCTCAGGCAGCCCTGTCGGCGAACGAGTCGGCCAGGTCGAGCAGGTACCGCCCCAGGGGGGCGGGCAGCTCGGCGGCCGCGGCCCGCGCCTCGTCCAGGTGGTGCGCCACGCTCGCCCGGACGGCGTCGGGAGCCGCGGTGCGGCGCATGACGTCCCGCACGACGGCGGCTCCCGCCTCGGTGAGGTCGGCCCGCCCCACGTGCTGGTCGAGCAGAGCGACGTCTGCGGGCTCGGCGCCCCGGTAGGCGCAGGCCAGGAGCAGCGTGCGCTTGCCCTCGCGCAGGTCGGAGAGAGCGGACTTCCCCGTGACCCGAGGGTCGCCGAAGACCCCGAGCAGGTCGTCGACCAGCTGGAACGCGACGCCCAGCGCTCGGCCGTAGGTCTCGAGGCTCGCGCGGGACGCCGCGTCGGCGCCCGCGAGGATCGCCCCGCAGGCCAGCGGCACGACGCACGTGTAGGTCGCGGTCTTGAGCTCGGCCACGAGCGCGGGGTCCACGTCACCGGGCGCAAGCAGCGGGCCCGAGACGTCCAGGACCTCGCCCGCGACGGCGACCTGGACCGCGCGCACGAGCTGTGCGGTCACCGCGAGCCTCTCGCCGGGGGTCGCCGTGGAGCTCAGGACGAGGTCGAACGCGCCGGCGATCGCCAGGTCGCCCCCGAGCAGGGCGGCGGCCTGGACGTGGACGTCGGCGCGAGAGCCGTCTGTCCCCGCGGCAGCGAGCCGAGATCGGGTCGCCCCGGCGAGGTTCGATCGACCGCGCCGGGTCTCGTCGTGGTCCAGCAGGTCGTCGTGCACGAGCATCGCGGTGTGCAGCAGCTCCTGGGCCGCGGCGACGGGGGCCACGGCGCCGAGGTCTCGTCCGCCGAGCCCGAGGTAGGCCGCGAGCGTGAGCCGGGGCCGCACGAGCTTTCCGCCCACCTGGTCCGCGAGGTCGGTCCAGAGGTCGACGACCGGTCGCCCGCCGGTCGCGGCGCTCGCCGCGCCCTGGACGAGGTGCTCGTGGAGCACCGTTCGCGTGGCCGCGAGCGCCTCGTCGAGGTGGAGGGCGAACGTGTCGTGGGTGAGGGGTCCGCGGCCGTGGTCGTGATCGAGAGTGCCCTCTGGTGGCGCCACGACGGCAGCGCCTGGCCCGTGCGGGGACGTCCCGGACGCCGACCGTTCGGCGACGTCGTCGATGGTCGTGCTGGTTCCGGACATGGCCCACCCTTCGATTCCTCAGCGTACTGAGTATTTTGCTCAGCATACTGAGGATCTGGGGCCGTGTCAGCGCCGTACGCCAAGGGGCCCCCTCGCACGGTGCGAGGGGGCCCCTTCGGGGAGTGCCCGAGACGGCTCGGACGGCTCAGACGTCGATGCGCCGCGGCCCGGCCTGCCAGGCCTCCCAGGCCGAGGAGATGATCTGCTCGAGCCCCTGGGTACCGGTCCAGCCGAGGACCTTGTTGATGCGCTCGGGCGACGCGACGAGCTGGGGCGGGTCGCCCGCGCGGCGCGGGAGGATCTCCGGGGTCACGTCCAGGCCCGAGACCTTGCCGATCTCGTCGATGACCTCGCGGACCGAGGAGCCCGTGCCGGTGCCGACGTTGAACACGTCGTACGCCCGCTCGTCCTCGTCCAGGTAGCCCAGTGCCACGAGGTGCGCCTCGGCGAGGTCCAGGACGTGGATGTAGTCGCGGATGCACGTGCCGTCCGGCGTCGGGTAGTCGTCGCCGAAGATCTTGGGCTGCTCGCCCCGCTCGAGGCGGTCGAGGACCATGGGGACGAGGTTGAGGACCGCAGGGTCGCCCAGGTCCGGCCAGCCGGCGCCGGCGACGTTGAAGTAGCGCAGCGCGACGAACCGCAGACCCCACGAGCGGCTCGCCGCCCGGCCGAGCCACTCCCCGATGAGCTTGGTCTCGCCGTAGGGGTTGATGGGCTCGGCGTGCAGCTTCTCCTCGACCATCGAGACCGAGGGCATGCCGTAGGTCGCCGCGGAGGACGAGAACACCAGGCGGTCCACGCCGGCAGCCTCCATCGCGGTCACGAGGTTCGTGAAGCCACCGACGTTCTGCTGGTAGTACCAGGCGGGCTTCTCGACGGACTCGCCGACCTGCTTGCGGGCCGCGAAGTGCACCACGGCCGTGACCTCGTGCTCGGTCAGGGTCCGGGTCAGGACCTCGACCGCCTCCGGGCCGGAGACGTCCAGCCGCACGAGCGGCGCACCCCCGATGCGCCCCTCCTGCCCCGTGCTCAGGTCGTCGACCACGACGACCTTCTCCCCTCGCCGCTGCAGCAGGCGCACCACGTGCGCACCGATGTATCCCGCTCCGCCGGTCACCAGAATCGTCATGAGGGCAGCCTAGTTGCTCGGCCTCGAGCCCCCGGGTGCGCGGCCACCAGCGAGACGCGGAGGGCTCACAGGTGGACCGAGGACTCGGTCTCCTGCATCTCGGGAGGCTCGATCTGGAACGTGCAGTGGTCGACGTCGAAGTGTCCGCCCAGACATTCCTTGAGCCGCTGGAGCACCGCCGTCCCCTCGCCACGCTCGAGCCGTTCGGCCTCGACGACCACGTGGGCCGACATGACCGGGACCCCCGACGTGATGGTCCAGGCGTGCAGGTCGTGGACCCCGACGACCCCGGGGATGCCCTCGATGTGCGTCCGGACCTTCTCGAGGTCGACCCCCGCGGGCGTCGACTCGAGGAGCACCGCGGCGACCTCACGCAGGAGCATCAGCGCGCGGGGCAGGATCATGATGCCGATCGCGACCGAGGCCAGGCCGTCGGCCCACGCGAAGCCGAGCGCGACGAGCACCCCGGCGACGATCACCGCGATCGAGCCCAGGAGGTCTCCGAGCACCTCGAGGTAGGCGCCCCGCACGTTGAGGCTCTCACCCTGACCGGCCGACAGGAGGCGGAGACCGACCACGTTCGCGACGAGCCCGACGACCGCCGCCCCGATCATCAGGCCGGCCTCGACGTGCGGGTCGGGTGCACGGACCCGCGAGACGCCCTCGACGATCGCGAGCACCGCGACGACCCCGAGGATCAACGCGTTGGTCATGGCTGCGAGGATCTCCGCACGCTGCCACCCGAAGGTCCGGGTCGCCGAGGCGGGGCGCGTCGCGAGCCAGCTCGCGAACAGGGCGATCCCGATCCCGGTCGCGTCGGTCAGCATGTGCCCCGCGTCCGCGAGGAGCGCGAGCGATCCCGAGACCAGGGCACCCACGACCTCGAGGACCATGACGCCGAGCGTGATGGCCAGGACGATCACGAGCCGACGGCGGTGCGCGCCCGTCGCGGTCGCCGCGCCGTGCGAGTGGGAGTGGGAGTGACCGCTCACCGCGCACCGCCTCTCGTCGCCTCGACGACGCGCTCGGCATCGGCCAGGATGTGCGCGACCTTGGGCCGCGCGAGCCGGTACCAGGAGGACCGCCCTTCGCGACGAACGTCGACCAGTCCGGCGTCACGGAGGGTCGCGAGGTGGACCGACACGGTCGACTGCGCGAGCCCGAGCTCGCTCGTCAGGTCCACGACGCGGTGCTCTGCGCGCGCCAGGAGGTGGACCATCGAGAGGCGGTGGGGTTCGGCGAGGGCGTGCAGGAGGCGGGCGACAGCCGCGTGGTCGTGCCCGACCACCGGCGGCTCGCAGGCCTGCACGGGATGCTCGGCGACCGGCGCACCGTCCGTGTCGACCGGTTCCACGCCCGCTGCGGTCGCTGCGGCGCTCCGCGAGCGGACGTGCGTCCGGGGCGTCGCCTCACGTCTCATCGTCATGTGCCGATGTTATCGCCGATCGACGATGAATGAAAGCCCTGGTGCCGACGGTGCGGGCACCGGCCCCTCAGGACCAGCCCAGCTCGTGCAGGCGGTCGTCGTCGATACCGAAGTGATGGGCGATCTCGTGCACGACCGTGACGACGACCTCCTCGACGACCTCCTCGCGGGTCTCGCAGATCGCGAGCGTGGGACGCCGGTAGATCGTGATCCGGTCCGGAAGAGCACCCGCGGCCCACATGAGGTCACGCTCGGTGAGGGGTACACCCTCGTAGAGCCCGAGGAGCTCGGGGTCGTCGTCGGGGGCGTCGTCCTCGACGAGCACCACGACGTTGTCCATCTGCTCGGCCAGCTCCTCCGGGATCTCGTCGAGCGCATCGCGCACCGCGTCCTCGAAGTCCTCGCGCGTCATCTCCACCACAGGCACCATCCTCCCCCGCGGCCGGGCGCGACACCCCCACCGGCGCCGGCGGCGAGGCGAGATCGGGTGCCCGCAGCCCCGAGATCGTGCCGTTTTGCACCGCGCCCCCAGTTCCCCGTATGCTGACGGAGGTCTCTCGGCGACTCGTGCCCCGTAGGCGGTACGGGTTGTCCAGGAAACTAGGCCCCCATCGTTTAGCGGCCTAGGACGCCGCCCTTTCACGGCGGTAGCACGGGTTCGAATCCCGTTGGGGGTACTCGGAAAGATCCGATTAACGGATCCGCCCGGAAGTGAGATACGATTCTCGAGGTTCGAACGGCAAAGGCCGGGAGAAACTCACGCAAGGCCCTGTAGCGCAGTTGGTTAGCGCGCCGCCCTGTCACGGCGGAGGTCGCGGGTTCAAGTCCCGTCAGGGTCGCTCGACAGCGGCTGCCCGGTCATCATGACCGGGCTTTCGTGTCAAGGCTCTGTAGCTCAGTTGGTAGAGCGTTCGACTGAAAATCGAAAGGTCACCGGATCGACGCCGGTCGGAGCCACTTCCACGAAGCCCCATCTCGTTCACACGAGGTGGGGCTTCGTCGTTCCCTGCACCCCTTCGCGACATCCCGGTGCCGTCGACAGGTCGATCCGCACGAGCAGCGCGACGACGTCGGGCACGAGGAGCCCGGGCCTTCCCTGGCTCCTCGCACACCGAACTCCTGCTCGCACCCCCGGCGCGCGGAATTGCCCTGGACGCCGTTGACCGGTTGAGTGGGACATGAAGAACGACTCTTCGAGCCGCAGGCATCCCCTGCGTGCACGGGCGCTCCGGCCGGACGCGCCAGGAAGGTGAGCACCATGAGCGACTGGGACGACGGGCAGACGCCTCCCCCGAACCCGAAGCCCTCGATCGGCAAGCTCGTCGAGCAGATGTCGGAGCAGGCCACCCGCCTGGTCCGCACGGAGATCGCGCTCGCCAAGAAGGAGCTGACGACCAAGGCCGCCCGATCAGGCATCGGGATCGGGATGTTCGTCGTCGCCGGCGTCCTGTCCCTGTACGCGCTCGGCTTCCTCCTGCACTCGGCCATGGTCGGCCTCGCGCACGCCGTCCCGCTGTGGCTCGCCGCGCTGATCGTCGGCGTCGTCCTGCTCCTGGTCGCCGGCCTCCTGGCCTTCGTGGGCAAGAAGCAGCTGACCAAGGGCATGCCGCCGACCCCCGAGTCGACCATCGCCAACCTCAAGGAAGACGTCGCCACCGTCAAGGAAGGACTGCGCCCGTGAGCACCGAACCGACCCAGGCAGAGCTGGAAGCCGAGATCGCACGGACCCGGGCCGAGCTCGCGAGCACGATCGACGAGCTCACGACGCGACTCGACCCGCGCACCCAGGCCGCGAACGTCGCGCACCAGACCAAGCAGGCGGCAGCAGACACGGGGAGCTTCTTCACGGGCGGCGGGTTGCCCGAGCACGACCCGGTACGGGCGCGCAACGTGAAGATCCTCGTCACCGGGACCATCGCGACCGTCGCCCTGGTCGTCGCCGCGATCCTCCGCAAGAGGTCCTGACAGCCCCGGGCACGAACGAGCCCGGCGCCGGTGGCGCCGGGCTGTCGGCTGGTCGAAGTGAAGAGGCTGCGGACGCGACGGGGAGCACCGGGAAACAGGTCC
>NZ_JBHXBO010000148.1:0-10252 GCF_042726775.1 Oerskovia sp. NPDC060287 | reverse complement strand
ACGCCCTGGTCCAGCGCCTGGTCGGCAGCGACCAGCGCGACGACATCGCCGTCCTGGCGGTGCGGGTCCGCGCCGCGGTGGACTCGCAGCACCATCAGCGCCGTGAGCAACCCGGACGCCCTGCGCGTCCAGATCGCGGAGCTCTCGGACAAGGCGTCGGCTCCCGACCTCTGGGACGACCCTGACGCCGCCCAGAAGGTCACGACGGCCCTCTCGCAGACGCAGTCCGAGCTGGACCGCATCACGAACATGGGCGACCGGATCGACGACCTCGAGACGCTCGTCGAGATGGCGACCGAGGACAACGGGGACCCGGAGACGCTCGCGGAGGCGGCCTCCGAGCTCGAGCAGATCCGCAAGGACCTGGGTGCGCTCGAGGTCAAGACCCTGCTCTCGGGCGAGTACGACGCCCGCGAGGCCGTCGTGACGATCCGTGCGGGGGCAGGCGGCGTGGACGCGGCCGACTTCGCAGAGATGCTCATGCGCATGTACCTGCGCTGGGCCGAGCGTCACGGCTACCCGACCCAGGTCCTCGACACGTCCTACGCGGAGGAGGCGGGCCTCAAGTCCGCGACCTTCGAGGTCAAGGCCCCCTACGCGTTCGGCAACCTGTCGGTCGAGGCCGGCACGCACCGCCTCGTGCGCATCTCGCCGTTCGACAACCAGGGACGTCGGCAGACGTCGTTCGCCGCGGTCGAGGTCATCCCGCTCATCGAGCAGACCGACTCGGTCGAGATCCCCGAGTCGGAGATCAAGGTCGACGTCTTCCGCTCGTCGGGCCCGGGCGGCCAGTCCGTCAACACGACCGACTCGGCCGTGCGCATGACCCACATCCCCACGGGGATCGTCGTGTCGATGCAGAACGAGAAGTCGCAGATCCAGAACCGTGCTGCCGCGCTGCGCGTCCTCCAGTCACGCTTGCTGCTCCAGCGTCAGGCCGAGGAGAGCGCGGCCAAGAAGGCCATGGCCGGCGACATCAAGGCGAGCTGGGGCGACCAGATGCGCTCCTACGTGCTGCACCCGTACCAGATGGTCAAGGACCTGCGCACGGAGTACGAGGTCGGCAACACCTCGGGTGTGTTCGACGGCGACATCGACGGCTTCATCGAGGCCGGCATCCGCTGGCGGCGGGGCGCCGAGCAGGCCTGAGGCCCCCGGGCTCCGCGTGGAGCCCGCAGGCGTCGACCCTGCCCGATCCGGGCGGTCCCGGCGTGTCAGCGGTGTCAGCCCTGCGGGGCGTGCCTACTCTCGTGGGCGACCAGCGAACGAATTCGCTTCCCCCACCGAGAGACTGGTCAACTGCTGTGATCCGATTTGAGAACGTCTCGAAGGTCTACGCCCGTGGCGCCAGGCCTGCCCTGGACGACATGTCCGCCGAGATCGAGCGTGGTGAGTTCGTCTTCCTGGTCGGTGCGTCCGGCTCCGGGAAGTCGACGTGCCTGCGCCTGGTGCTGCGCGAGGAACGGCCCACGCGGGGCAAGGTGTTCGTCGCTGGCCGCGACCTCTCGACCCTGTCGAGCTGGAAGGTCCCGTCGCTGCGTCGGCAGATCGGCGTCGTCTTCCAGGACTTCCGGCTGCTCCAGAACAAGACGGTCTTCGAGAACGTCGCGTTCGCGCTGCAGGTGACGGGCAAGCCGCGTCACACGATCGCCGTGACGGTTCCCGAGGTCCTCGAGATGGTCGGTCTGCAGGGCAAGGAGAAGCGGCGCCCGCACGAGCTCTCGGGCGGCGAGCAGCAGCGTGTCGCGATCGCACGAGCCTTCGTCAACCGCCCCTCGATCCTGCTCGCCGACGAGCCGACGGGGAACCTGGACCCCAACACCTCGCTCGGGATCATGAACCTGCTCTCGCGCATCAACGGCACGGGGACCACCGTGGTCATGGCGACGCACGACTCGGGGTTCGTCAACCAGATGCGTCAACGAGTGATCGAGCTCGCGTCGGGCGTCGTCGTCAGGGACCAGAAGGACGGCGTCTACGGTGCCGGCGTGCCCCTGTCCGACGACGACGCGCTGCGCGAGCCGTCGGGTCACCTCGCGGGGAGGGCAGGGTCGCACCTCGGGCCCCGCACGACGACGCTCGTCGCCCCGGGCGAGGACGTCATCGAGCGGACCGGCGAATCCGAACCGGCACCTGCGCGGTCCTCCGTCCGAGGGGAGTGGTAGGCCGGTGCGCGCTCAGTTCATCCTCGCCGAGATCGGGTCCGGTCTGCGTCGCAACCTGGCGATGACGATCTCGGTCGTCCTCGTGACCTTCGTGTCGCTGACCTTCGTGGGTGCGTCGGCGCTGCTCCAGATGCAGATCGACAAGCTCAAGGACGACTGGTACGACCGGGTCGAGGTCTCCGTCTTCCTCTGCCCGATCGACTCGCCCAACCCGACGTGCGCCGGGGGCGAGGCGTCGCCCGAGCAGATCGATGCGCTCGAGGGTGTGTTCGCGGGCGAGCTCGGCGACGAGGTCGAGACCGTGTTCTTCGAGACCAAGGAGGAGGCT
Organism: Oerskovia sp. NPDC060287; assembly: GCF_042726775.1. Classification (NCBI taxonomy): domain Bacteria; kingdom Bacillati; phylum Actinomycetota; class Actinomycetes; order Micrococcales; family Cellulomonadaceae; genus Oerskovia; species Oerskovia sp. NPDC060287. Next base: position 7,759 of record NZ_JBHXBO010000148.1, on the reverse strand, counting down.
TTCGCCGCCTTCCAGGAGCGGTTCCCCGACGGGTTCAACGGCACCCAGCTCACGGTCGACGACATGCAGGCCTCGTTCCGGCTCAAGCTCACCAACCCGGAGAACTACGAGGTCGTCAACGACGTCGTCACGGGGAGGCCAGGGGTCGAGGACGTCGAGGACCAGCGCCGCATCTTCGACTCGCTCTTCCTCGCGCTGAACCGCGCCTCGCTCATGTCGGGCGGGCTGGCGGTCGTGATGATGCTTGCAGCGGTGCTCCTGATCACGACGACGATCCGGCTGTCGGCCATGAGCAGGCAGCGCGAGACCGAGATCATGAAGCTCGTCGGAGCGTCCAAGCTCTTCATCCAGCTGCCTTTCATCCTGGAAGGGGCGATCGCCGCGGTGACGGGTGCGCTCCTCGCGGTCGGCGGCCTCTGGCTGGGGGTCAAGTACCTGGTCACCGACTGGTTGCAGAGCTCCGTGAGCTGGATCGCGTACATCTCCGAGACGGACGTGCTGCGCATCGCGCCGCTCCTGATCCTGATCGCATTCGTCCTGGCGGCCATCTCCTCGGTCGTCACGCTCAGTCGCTACACGAGGGTGTGACATGTCCCAGCTGACCCGGCGTCTCGCTGCTGCGAGCACTGCCCTGATCCTTCTCCTCGGTTCCGCGGTCGTCGCGACCGCCGACGACCTGGACGACCAGCGGGCAGCGGCCGAGCGTCGCCAGTCCCAGGCGCAGCAGGACCGTGAGGGCCTCGAGTCGCAGCTCGAGGGAACCGACGCCGAGCTCGCGCAGGCGATCCTCGACCTGCAGACCATCGAAGCGCGCCTGCCCGTGGCGCAGGCCGAGCTCGACCAGGCCGAGGCCGAGCTCGAGCGCACGCAGCGCGAGGCCGCGCAGCTCGCCGTCAGGCTCCAGGACGCGCAGGTGGAGGAAGCGGCCATCAGCGAGGAGATCCAGGAGTCCGCGGGCAAGGTGAGCACCGCGAAGTCCAGCATCGCCGAGATGGCCCGGCAGGCGTACCGGGGGCAGGGCGAGGTGAGCGGGCTCGGGATCGTCACGGGGGCGCAGAGCACCGACGACTTCATCGAGCAGTACGCGATGTCCTCGACCGCCGCACGGACGCAGGCTCGCACCCTCACGGACCTGCAGGAGGCCGAGTCGATCGCGCGCAACCGCGAGGCCCGCCTGACGGCGATCCGCGAGACCATCGCCGACCTCAAGGTGCAGGCCGACCAGAACGTCGTCGCAGCCGACGCCGCCCGCAAGGCAGCAGCCGATCGGAAGGCCGAGATCGAGGGCCTGATCGTCGAGCAGCAGGCGAAGCAGGCGACGATCGAGTCGCGCAAGGAGGCGGCCCTCGCGCAGATCGCGGCCAACGAGAAGGCACAGGCCGACCTCACGACCGAGCTCAAGGGCATCATCGCCGCGCAGACCGAGCGCGACCGCAAGGCCGCCGAGGAAGCGGCCAAGCAGCCCCCGCCCGCGACAGGCGGTGGCGGTGGTGGTGGCGGCGGTACCTCCGGCGGCGGAGGGGGAGGAGGCGGTGGAGGTGGCGCGTCGACCGGCAAGTTCCTCGCGTACCCGACCGCGGTTCCTCACATCACGTCGAAGTACGGGATGCGGCACCACCCCTTCCTGCCCGGGGTCTACCGTCTGCACGCCGGGACGGACCTGCGCGCCTACTGCGGAACCCCGATCTATGCGGCGGCCGGGGGAACGGTCCTGTTCGCCCGCAGCTACGGTGGCCTCGGCAACCAGGTGATGATCAACCACGGCACGGTCGGTGGGGCCAACCTCATGACGAGCTACAACCACCTGTCCCGTTTCGCGGTCTCTCCCGGACAGAGCGTCGCGCAGGGGACCCTCATCGGGTACTCGGGCACGACGGGGACGAGCCAGGTCTGCCACCTGCACTTCGAGGTGTACGTCAACGGCAGCACGGTGGACCCCCAGACCATGCTCTGAGGTATTCACCTACAGGTCGGGGGCAGGTTTCGCGTAGCCTGGGACGTCGCGCCGCACGGCGCGGTCGGGTCCTTCCTGGACCCCTCACCAGAGCTCGAGCAGATCGGACGACGTACCCATGGCGAAGGAGACTGGCCGCAAGATCATCGCCAGCAACCGCAAGGCCCGCCATGACTACCTCATCCTGGACGTGCTCGAGGCCGGGCTGGTGCTGAGCGGCACCGAGGTCAAGGCGCTGAGGCAGGGCCGGGCGTCGTTGCTCGACGGCTACGTCGCGGTCGACGGCGGCGAGGCGTGGCTCGAGAACGTCCACATCCAGGAGTACTCGCAGGGCACGTGGAACAACCACGCCCCGCGGCGCAAGCGCAAGCTCCTGCTGCACAAGGACGAGATCCTGCGCCTCGAGGCCAAGCTGCGCGAGAAGGGGTACACGATCGTCCCGCTCGCCCTCTACTTCCTCGACGGCCGGGCCAAGGTCGAGATCGCGCTCGCCCAGGGCAAGCGGGAGTACGACAAGCGTCAGGCGCTGCGAGAGCAGCAGGACAACCGTGAGGCACAGCGCGCCATGCGCCACCGGCAGAACCGGTGACACGAGTGCGCGCGAGGAGTGCCGTCGTCGGGCCGCGCGCACGGGGCGCGAGCCTCGCGGTCGCCGCGACCGCCCTGGGCGGCCTGCTCCTCACCCCGGTCGCCACCGCGGACGTCTCGGACCGCGTCGTGACGCGGTACGACGTCGCAGCCCGGGTCGAGCGGGACGGGACCATGGGCGTGTCGATCGACATGGACTACGACTTCCGCGGTGACGAGGGCCATGGGCCCACGCTCGAGATCCCGACCCTGTTCGAGATCGACGGGGACCCTGACCACCTGCGGCGCTACGAGGTCTCGGACGTCCGGGCGTCGAGCTCCTCGGGCGCCGCAGCCGACGTCGAGGTCGCGGACCAGGGCGGAGGAGACCTCCTGGTGCGTGTCGGGTCCGCCGACGAGACGTACGACGGGCTCGAGCAGTACACGATCACGTACACGCTCCGTGGTCTGGTGAACCCGGGTACCGGCGCCGACGGCCAGGACGAGATCTACTGGAACGTCCTGCCGGACACGTCCGAGATCGACATCGAGAACGCGAGCGTGACCCTCGACGGTCCCGGGGACGTGTCGCGCACGAGCTGCTTCGCCGGGGCCGCGGGCGCCACCGACCCGTGCACGACCCACTCGGCGGCCGGGACCGTCGCGAGCTTCACCCAGGCCGACGTGCCGGCCGGAACCTTCTTCACGGTGCTCGTCGAGTACCCGGCGGGTACGTTCGAGGGCGCCGAGCCCGTCGTGGTCGACCGTGCCGAGGCCACGGGCGAACGCCCCTTCGAGGTGACCCCGGTGTCGGGCGGGCTGAGCGCGCTGCTCCTCGGTGGTGGCGTGTGGTTCATGGCGCACCGCGTCAGGCAGCGCGGACGGGACGAGCAGTACCTGGGCCTGACCCCGGGGGCGCAGCCCGTGTCCTCCGGCGCGGCCGACGGGACCGGCGAGGCGCTGGTCGGCCCCCGCGACCGTCGCCTGCCCGTCGCGGTCCGGTTCGCGCCGCCTGCCGCGAGCAGACCAGGGGAGATCGGGACGCTGGTCGACGAGCGCGCGGACCCCCACGACGTGACGGCGACGATCGTCGACCTCGCGGTCCGCGGTCACCTGCGGATCGTCGAGGTCGAGCCACCGAGCAAGCGGGGCAAGGGCGGCGACTGGCGGCTGGACCGGCTGGCGGGACCGGACGAGGACCTGCTCGGCTTCGAGCGCACGCTCCTGGACGAGATCTTCGCGGGGCGGGAGAGCGTGATGCTCTCGGACCTCCGGACGACGTTCGCCGCCTCGATGGCCCTCGTGCAGTCCGAGCTCTACGAGGAGGTCACGCGGCGCGGTTGGTTCCGCGCCAACCCCAAGACGGTGCGCGACCACTGGTACGTCGCAGGCGGCGCACTCGTCGTGGTCGGTGCGGTGGTGGCGATCGCGCTCGGTGCGATCTTCGGCCCGACCTGGGCGCTGGTCGCCGCGCCCCTGCCGGTGCTCGGCGTCCTGGCGTTCGTGCTGGCGTCCAGGGCCCCTGCGAGGACGGCCGAGGGGACTGCGATGCTCGCGCAGACGCTCGGCTTCCGGCGTTACCTCGAGACGGCCGAGGCCGGGCAGCTGCGCTTCGAGGAGGGCGAGGACGTGTTCTCGCGGTACCTGCCCTACGCGATCGTGTTCGGCGTCGCAGACCGGTGGGCAGGGATCTTCTCACGGCTCGCCGCGCAGGGGCAGTCCGTGGCCGAGCCCGCCTGGTACGTCGGCCCCGGGTACGGACCGGGGATGTTCTGGGTCGGGTACTCGTCGTTCGGTTCGTCGCTCGACGCGTTCTCGGACGCGGCCACGACGTCGATCTCGGCCGCGACGCCCAGCTCCTCGGGCGGCTCGGGGTTCTCGAGCGGGGGCGGCTTCTCGGGCGGCGGTGGCGGTGGCGGCGGAGGCGTCGGTGGCTGGTGACGGTTCGTCGCGACGCGGTCGGGGCCGTGCAGAGACACGCCGGGCGAGGATGCATCCTCCTGCCCGACGACGTAGCGTCTCAGGGTAGTCGCCGTCACCCTGCCGAGGAGGCCCCATGGTCAAGCTCCGTCAGTACATCCCGCGCGTCGCCGCGGGCGCGTTCATCCTCAACTCCGGGCTCACCAAGCGGAAGGCCGACGAGGAGACCGTGCAGGGGATCCACGGCATGGCCGCGGGGACGTTCCCGTTCCTCGCGGACCAGGACCCTGTGCAGTTCACCCGCACGCTGTCCACGACCGAGATCTCGCTGGGCACGGCCTTGCTCGTGCCCTTCGTCCCGACGGGCGTGGTCGCGCTCGGCCTCGGAGCCTTCTCCGCGGGCCTCGTCGCGATGTATCTCAAGACGCCGGGGATGACCGAGGCGGACGGGATCCGTCCCACGCCGCAGGGGATCGGGCTCGCGAAGGACGTCTTCCTGCTGGGTATCGCCGGCGGGCTGCTGGTCGATGCGCTGAGCCGGAAGAAGTAGCCGCGGAAATAGGTTCGCCCACGGTGGTGTTGATCCCGTAGGCTGGTACTGCTGACCCGGTGACGGACCGGACGGACGCCACGGCGGACGGACGGGACGGAGCGGGTCGGTGATTGACAACTGCACAGGGGGTGATCGGTTTCGACGGTGGTCGTGCTTCGAGGAGAAGCGGGCCGAGGATGCAGACTTATCTCGTAAACGACGTCTGCAAACCAATAGGTGCCGATTCCAAGCGCACCGACTTCGCACTCGCCGCCTGAGCGAGTCTTCGAAGTCCGTCAGCCCGGGGTTGCTCTCGCCCCGGTTCCTGGCGTCAGTTAGAGAGCCACTGCTTACGACGCTCGTCACCGGCGGCGTAGGGACTCTTAGATGACTGAGCCCGTCAGCACCTTGTCTGTGTGAGTGCTGGGGCCGAGAAAATCAACAGCAGACTGCGCCCGGAGAAGACCTGGATTTGCGTCACCGGACCGGGGTTCGATTCCCCGCACCTCCACCACGTCGCCCGTCAGGGCGGCGCATCACCCCAGTTGTCACTGCGAAGGGCCGCCCACCGGGCGGCCCTTCGTCGTACCCAGGATCTCCCCGCACGGTCCGGAAGGCTCGTGCCCGTGCCGCTACTCCTGGGTGGGCCGGGGGAGGTCGCCGAGTGCCGCGGTGCTCTCGTGGACCGCCGACCATCCGTCCTCGTGACGCTCGTACACGACGGTCGTCCGGACCGGATGCCGGAACACGCCGACCCCCGCGACCGCGATGTCGACGTCCGACTCGTGCTCCACCACCGCGGTGCGTCCGTGGAGCCGCACGAGGATCTCGCTGGTCGGTTCGAACTGCCGGAAGTCCAGTTCCCCCGACGCGAGATCGTCGAGGTACTGGGGTCTGGGGGTCTCGTCCCCGGTGACGTCGACCAGGAGGAAGTCCTCGCCGAGGTGTGCGGCGAACGGTGCGGCGTCACGGTCTGCTGCGACGAGGTCCGTGAGGCGCTCCATCTCGACCCCTCGCAGCTCGGCGACGGTCGTGGACCCGGAGATCTCGCGTTGCTGGGATGCCACGAGCTGGACCGCGGCGACGGTTGCGCCGCCCACGAGGAGCCCGCCCAGTGCGGCGAGCGCGATCTGCCGGCGTGGGTGGGAGGGGCCAGGCGGTGGCCGGCGTCGTGGGGCCGACGTGCCTGGCGCGGTGGAGACCGTGAGGAGAGTGTCGTCCTGGTCGTCGTCCAGCGCCGGGGTCAGGTCGATGGAGACCTGCGGGTCCGGCCGTCCTCGTCGCCGATGCATGGTCGTCACCCTTCGGGGAACGTTCGCCCTGCTCGTGCCGTCCCCGTCAGGCTACGTCCGCGACCGGCTCGGGGCACTGCGCTCGAACAAGGGACGGACTACCACCCGTTGGTCGCCCAGGCCGCGTCGGCGTCCGGACCGTCGAGCCACTCGATGCGCAGGGTCTGCGTGTCCAGCTCGAGGACGCCCGCCTCCCAGGCGTCGGTCTCGTGCCCGCGCAGGAGGTCGACGCACCGGTCCTGGTCGTCGCTGAACGTGTCGGGGCGAGCCGGGTCGTCGAAGTGGACCCTCCACTGGAGGCGTTCCTCGGGGTTGACGTACGTCGGGAACGAGTGGGGGCCCACGGTCTCCCAGTGCGTGCAGACACGGGTGACGAGGTGACCGACCGGTCCGTCGGCGCCGTGCAGGCGGCCGATCCGGCGGCGGTACGTCTCGAGGCGGGCGCCTCCCGCGTCATCCACGGCGGTCGCCTGCCTCGACGAGCGGCTTGGTCTCGCGGGGCGAGCCACCAGGGCCCGTGTCGGGGTCGGAGAGGGGCGCGTGCCCGGTGTCGGTCGGGCTGCCCCCTGCCCGACGGCGGCGCGTACGTCGGACGACGATCCTCACCACGAGGGCGACGAGGGCCGCGACGGCGATCCAGGGGAGCAGGACCCCGAGGACGACCACGAGCCCGTCGATCGTCGTCAGGAGTGCGCTCCAGCCGCGGTCCAGACCTCCCAGGAACCCGGCGGGCCGGATCGTCGCGGTGGGGGCCTCGGCGACGACCTGGACGTGGAGGGTCGACATGTCCACCCGGTCGGTGAGCGAGGCGCGCTGCGACTGGAGGCTCTCGAGCTCGGCCTGGCGCGCGGTGAGCTCCTTCTCCGCGGCCAGGAGGTCGGCCGTGGTCGCCGCCTGGCCCATGAGGGCCTCGAGGCGCGCCACGGACGTCCCGAGGGCCTGGACCCGTGCGTCGAGGTCGATGGCCGTCGCCGTGACGTCCTCGGCGTCGAGGGAGACGTCCTGGACCTCACCCACGCCGTCCAGCGCGTCGACGGTGGCCGTGACCTGAGCCGCGGGTACACGGACCGTGATCTGCCCGGAGGCGTCGGAGCCGTCCTGTGCCGAGTGCTCGGACCGGCTCTCGACGCGGCCGCCTGACGACTCGACGAGCTCGGCGATCGCCTGCACGGCCGTCCGGGGGTCGCTGGCGACCAGGGTCAGGCTGCCGGTGGTGATGACCTCGCGGAGGTCACCTTCGACGGCGCCGTCGAGCCGGATGCCGGCCGCCTCGGCGGGCGCCTCGGGTGCGACGTCGGCCGCGCTGTTCGCGCCCGCGGAGTCCGAGAGGGACTCGTCGCCTCCCGATCCGGTGCAGCCGGCGAGCAGCAGGACGGCCAGGAGAGCGGTCCCGAGGACGCCCGACGTGCGAGAGGAGGTGCGCATGCGACGACCCTAGGCGCGGGTTCGTCCGGAGGGTGGGGGTTCGGGCAGATCGTGACCGTGTTGTGAACT
>NZ_JBHXBO010000147.1:0-10300 GCF_042726775.1 Oerskovia sp. NPDC060287 | reverse complement strand
TTGCGAGAGAGTCTCGCAAGGGCTCCGCACTCAGCGGTCCTGCAGGGAGGCTAGGAGCAGTCGCGTGCCGCGTACGACACGTCGTGGACCGTCCGGACCTCCTTGCCGCCGATCGTCGCCGTCCCCGTGACCGTGGCCGTCGCGGCGGGGATCGTCGCCAGACGCGTCGCGAACGTCTGCTGGGCGCTCTTGCCCGGCAGCACGCCGGTGAAGGTCTTGGCGCCGAACGGCGTCTCGACCTTGACCGTGGCGGGGGTCGGCCCCTCGTTGACCGCGCTGACCGTGAGGGTCGCGCGACCTGCGACGCACTGGGTGCGCGTCGAGGTCGTGAGCTCGACCTTCGCGGCCTTGGGCTCGACGAGCACCGCGACCGAACGTGCCGGGACGGTGACCGTCCCGGTCGCCGCGTCCCACGTCGTCGTCTTGACGACCGGGTCGGCTCCGCGAGCCTGGACGGGAGAGAGCGAGTACTCGCGTCCCGAGAGGCCGGCGACCGTCTGCGTGACCGGCTCGGGCGAGGCGTTGAAGACGACGAGCGCGCCGTCGAGCTTCTCGTCCACGTCCTTGCCGATCGTGTCGTCGATGCTCATGACGATCACGCCGGGCGTCTGACCGGTCCCCGCGTCGGGGAACGTGACCTTCTGGTTGATGAGGTCCGCGCTGCCCAGGCGGAACAGGTCCGTCGAGGAGCGCAGCCGCAGCAGGTCGGCCGCGTTGTCCGAGGCCGACGCGATGTCCTGGGCGGTCGGCTTGAGCGCGGGGTTCGCGAGCAGGGGCGCCATGAGAGGCCACTTCTCACCGTTGTCCGCCTCGAGCGGCAGCCCCTTGCCGAACCCGTTGTCGGTGCCCGTCCAGTCGATCGCGTTGTACCAGTCGCCCGAGTCGTAGCTGTTGCGGTCGAGCGACTTGGAACGCAGCAGGTCGGTGCCCGCGTGCCACAGCGAAGGCGTCTGCGAGAGAGCCGTCGTGGCGAGCGAGACGTTGTTCATGCGCACCCGGTCGGCCATCGACGTGTCCGCCGGCAGCTTGAGGGTCAGCAGGTCGAACAGCGTCTCGTTGTCGTGCGCGTCGACGTAGCTGATGATCTCCTCGGGCGAGTCCGCGTAGCCTGCGGGCGCACCCCGGTAGTCGATCTGGTCGCCCCGCAGCGCCTCGCCCGTCGAGGTCGTGAACGTGAAGCTGCGCAGGTTCCCCGCGAGGCCCAGCCGGACCAGGTCCGTCTCGTGGCCCAGCGACGCCAGCTCGTCGGCCGATCCGTCGTTCACCGTCCCCGGCTCCCCCGCCCGGGCAGGCTGCCCGTTCGGGTCGGTCGCGAGCCCCGTACCGAAGCCCTGCGTGAACGTCGAGGCCCCGTCGACGGGAGAGCCGCCGTGGACCGCGTCGCGCAGACGGTCGGAGAACGTACCGATGCCCGTGCCGCCGAGCTGGCCCTGCGTGGCCTGCTCGAACAGCGCGTTGTCGGCGACCTCCCCGAAGTTCCAGCCCTCGCCGTACAGGTACACGGCCTTGCCGTCCACGCCGTCCTTCTTCAGCGTGAGCTCGTCGAGCGCGGCCCGGACGTCGAGCATGTTCTGCTTCGAGTGGTGCCCCATGAGGTCGAAGCGGAAGCCGTCGACCTTGTAGTCGCGGGCCCACGTGACGACCGAGTCGACCATGAGCTTGCCGGTCATGGCGTGCTCGGTCGCGAGGTTCTGGCAGCAGGTGCTGGTCTCGACCGCACCCGTCGTCGTGTTCTGGCGGTGGTAGTAGCCGGGCACGACCTTGTCCAGGACGCTCTTGGGGTCCTGACCGCTGGCCGCGGTGTGGTTGAACACCTGGTCGAGCACGACCTGGAGGCCGGTCTGGTGCAAGGACCCGACCATGGTGCGGAACTCCGAGGCACGCGCCGAACCCTCGGCGTCGACGGCGTACGAGCCCTCCGGCGTCGAGAAGTGCAGCGGGTCGTAGCCCCAGTTGAAGCCGTCCGTGCCCTGGATCGCGGACACCGCGGCCTGCTGCTCGGTGCCGTCCGCGGCGAAGCCGCTCAGGTCGGGGGTAGTGGCCCGGTCCGCAGGGTCTTCAGGGATCGTCGCGATGTCGAACGTCGGCAGCAGGTGCACCGTCGTCAGACCGGCGTCGGCCAGCTCGGCGAGGTGCGTCATGCCGGCCGACTTCTTCTCGCCGAACGCGAGGTACGTTCCACGCTTGGCGGCCGGCACGGTGGTGTCGGCGATCGAGAAGTCCCGCACGTGCAGCTCGTAGATCGTCTGATCGACGGCCCGCTCCACGACAGGAGCCGGCGTGTCCTTCCAGACCTTGGGCTGGGTGTCCTTCGCGTCGAGGTCGACGACGACCGAGTGGGTCGAGTTGAGCGTCAGCCCCAGCGAGTACGGGTCGGTCACGACGTTCGTCTCGACCTTGCCCGTGGACGGGACGAAGACCTTGACCTCGTAGAGGTACCTGGCCCCGACCCAGCCGAACTTCTTGTCGGCCTCCTTGCCGTCGACCGTCCACGTCCCGTCGGACTGACGCTCGGCGGGGAACCGGCGGGCGTCCTCGGTCTTCAGGCTCGCCGCGTCGCCCTGCGCGGGCCATGCGAGGAGCGTGACCTCCTGGGCCGTGGGGGCCCACAGGGCGAACGAGGCCCACTTGCCGTTCGTGTAGATGCTCGCGCCGAGCGTGCGGTCGGCGGCGCCTTCCGCGAACAGGTCGTCCAGGACACCGGGGAGCTGTACGCCGGTCGCCGCGGTGAGCGGAGCGTCCGCCGCGGTACCGGCGCGCTGGGCGACGAGGAGCTGCCCCGTGAGCGCGGTGGTCGCCGCGTCCACGGAGATCGGCTCGTCGTCCGCGCCAGTGACCCGCAGGGCCACCGCGTCGGCGAGGGCCGGGAAGTCCTCCGCGACGTCGTCGGGCAGGCCCGCCGGGTCGAGGACCAGACCGAACGACGACGCACCATCCGGGGCGACGACCGCACCGTCGGCGACGCTCAGGCCGCCCGTGGGAGCCGCGTGGAGCGTCCAGCCCAGCGTCGCCGGGTCGGCGCCCGCGAGCAGCTCGCGCGGCCACGCGACCAGGTCGCTGGTCACCCAGTGCGCGGCCTGCTGACCGGTCCCGGGCAGCGGGGGGTCCGCGACCTCGATCGTGAGCACGTGCGTCGCGAGGACGTACGAGAACGTGACCGACTTGCCGTCGGACGCGCTGAACGAGTAGTTCTGGCCGTCCTTGACGCCGCCGACACCGTAGTTCTCGGCCCAGCTCAGACCGTGCGCGACCTTGCCCTCGTACGCACCCGTGGCGAGCGCCGACGTCGTGAGCGTGTAGACCCCGTCACCGTCAGGGTCACGGAGCCACGAGCCCATGCAGTCCGGAGACCAGGCGGCCGAGCAGCCGAGCTGGTCCTGGAACGAACCCGCGACCGTGATGATCGGGCCCTGTGCAGAGCTCGAGAAGTCGTGCGAGACCGGGTCCCAGTAGAACGTCACGGGGCCACCCGCGGTCGTGTACGTCGCGTTGGCACCGTCCTTCGCGCCGCCGACGCCGTAGTTGAGGTCCCAGGACCCGTTGATCGCGACCTTGTACTCGTAGGTGCCCGCCGGGATGTCGAACGTGCCCGCGTAGACGCCGTCGGCACGCTTGGTGAGCTTTGCCGCCTCGCAGCCGGGAGCCCAGTCGCCCGCACAACCCATCTCGGAGTTGTGGCTGCCGGGGACGGTCACGAGATCGATGTCCGTCGGAGGTTCGACGTCCTCGTCACCGCTCACGGAGTTGCCCACGCTCGCGAACGTCGAGGCCGCGTGGCGGTCACCGTCGGCGTCGACCGTCACGGCCCGGTACTCGACGAGCGTGCCCTTGGCCAGGTCGCTCACGTCGTGGAAGACGCGCGGCGAGGTGTCCTCGGCCGTGCCGAGTCCCTGCCACTCGTCGGACCCGACGACGCGCCAGGCGAAGCTGGTCTCGGACCACGCGGCGTCGTCGACGTCCGCGGCGACCGGGGCGACCCCGGTGAGGCCAGCCCCTGCGGCCGGTACGGCCACCGAGACGTCGCCCGTGGACTCGACGCCCACGGTGCGGTCCGCCTTGAGCACGACCGAGCCGAGGGCCGGGACCGTGAGCGAGACCGTGCCGTCGGCACCGGCTGTGACCGCTTCGCCGCCGCCGTAGAGCGGCGCGTACGTCGCGCCGGGCGTGAGCGTGGTGAAGCTGACCGTCTTGGCCGCGGCCGAGTTGTTCAGCCCCACGAGGTGCTCGACCTTCTCGGTGCGGTCCACGCGCGAGAACGCGTAGATGCCCGCGCCCGAGTCGGTGTAGCGCTCGATCTGGGCACCCTGCGCGAGCGCCGGGTTCTCGGAGCGCAGCGCGGAGAGCTCGGCGATGTGGGTGTAGAGCGGCGACGTGGTGTCGTAGCGGTCCTGGCTGCCGGCGGTCTCTCCCGTGATCAGCTTCTGGTCCGCGTACTCGTCGACCTGGGTCGCGAACAGCGACTGCCGCGCGTTCTTGTCCTTGCCGTCGCCCGCACCCGCGAAGCCCTGCTCGTCGCCGTAGTAGACGACCGGCTGACCGCGCGTGAGGTACATGAGGTCGTGCGCGAGCTCGTCACGACGCTGTGCGTCGCCCGTGGTCTGCAGCAGGTACCCGATGCGGCCCATGTCGTGGTTGCCGAGGAACGTGGGCAGCGCCGACGCCGAGGAGTCCGGCGTCGTGTACATGTCGTCGCTCGCGAAGAGCTGGGACAGCCCCTTGGCGCTGTTGCCGCTCGCGAAGCTCGCGGCCGAGGACTGGAACGCGAAGTCGAGAACGGAGCTCATGTCCGTCTTGCGCACGTAGGGCGAGAGCTTGGCGGCGTCGGCGTCGTAGATCTCGCCGAACATGAAGAAGTCGTCCTTGCCCTTCGAGTGGGCGTAGTCGAGGACCTCGGTGGTCCAGGTCTCCCAGAACTCGAAGTTGACGTGCTTGACCGTGTCGATGCGGAAGCCGTCGATGCCGAGGTCGACCCAGCCCTGGTAGACGTCGACGAACCCGTCGACGACACGCGGGTTCTCGGTCATGAGGTCGTCCAGGCCGTCGAAGTCGCCGTAGGTCACGGACTCGCCCGACCACGTCGAGTTGCCGCGGTTGTGGTAGAGCGTCGTGTCGTTGAGCCACGCGGGGACCTTGGCGTCCTTCGCGTCCTCGGCCACCACGGGCGTGTAGGGGAACGACGTCGCGGCGTCCATCGCGGGGAACGTGTCCTTGCCCGCGTGGTCGGCCGGGTCGAACGCGGTGCCCGCGGCGTCCTTGTACGGCGAGGTCGCCTGGTCGACGTACGAGTACTGCTTCTGCTCGTTGTCGATCAGGTCGGCCGTGTGGTTGGTGATGATGTCGAAGTAGACCTTGATGCCCTTGGCGTGGGCCTCGTCGATCAGTGCCTCGAGCTCGGCGTTGGTGCCGAGGTGCGGGTCGATCTGCGTGAAGTCGGTGACCCAGTAGCCGTGGTAGCCCGCCGACGCGTTCGCTCCCTCGCCCTGGACCGGGTTGTTCTTGAACGACGGGGTCAGCCAGATCGCGGTGGTCCCGAGCCCGTCGATGTAGTCGAGCTGGTCGCGCAGGCCCTGGATGTCGCCACCCTGGTAGAAGCCCTTGTCCGTGGGGTCGTAGCCCGAGTGCAGCGCACCGCCCTCGATGCCGGCCTCGTTGTTGGTGGGGTCGCCGTCCGCGAAGCGGTCGGTCATCACGAAGTAGAACTGCTCGTCGGAGCCGGCCTGACGCACGGGCGGGGTCACGATCTGCGCGTCGGTCGCCTCGTCGTAGGCTCCCCCGAGCTCGACGGGCGCGAGCGAGACGCGCTTGGCGACGTCGTCGAACGTGAAGCGCAGGGTCGTGGGGCCACCGACGACCAGCGGGATGTTGTCCGCACCGCCGTTCAGGCCGTAGGCCTCGTCCCACGTGTCGTTCACGGCGACCTTGTACTCGTAGGTGCCCGCGGGCACCGTGAAGTCGGCCGAGTAGACACCCTCGGTACCGGTCGGCGCGAGCTCGGTCGCGGCGCAGGCCGGGTCCCAGTCGGCTGCACAGCCGGCCTCGTCCTGCAGGCTGCCGACGAGTGCGAAGGTGCGGGCCGCGTCCGTCGCGGTCGCCGCGGGGCCGGTCGCCGCGTTGGCGACGGCCGTGAAGCCTGTCAGCCCGGTGAGCCCGACGGACAGCGCCGCGAGGGACGCTGTGGCGCGGCGCGGTCTGGACGACCGCCTGGGGCGGGGTGATGCCATGAGGACTCCCTTGTCGACCGGGGAGTCGGACGTGCGTACGCACCGCCGGGTGACCGAGCCCCTGCGCTCCACGTGGTCTCCCGAGCCGGGCGCTCCCCGACGCCGGCTGACCCAGACTGTAGCCGTTGCTGAAAGTTGCAGCAAGGGTGCAACCGCATGTCGGCACGCCGAACCCGTGGCCCCCGCGACGGGGACGACCCCGGACAGCGCGAAGCCCGGCGGGGAAGCGTGATCGCGGCCCGGCCGGGCCAGGGGCTGGAGGACGTCAGCCCGCGAGGTGGCTCCAGCGCGGCGCCAGGTCGCTCCAGGGCCCGACCTCCGCGACGGCCCCCTCGTGGAGCACCACGACGCGGTCCGCGCGGGCCAGCGCCGCACGCTTCGAGGTCGAACCGATCACCGTGGTCCCCCGCTCACGGAGCGACGACCACAGCTCGATCTCCGTCGCGGCGTCGAGGGCGCTCGACACGTCGTCGGCCAGGAGCAGCTCCGCGTCGGTCGCGAGCGCGCGGGCGAGCGCGAGCCGCTGCACCTGACCGCCCGAGAGCCGGACCCCTCGGTGCCCCACGAGCGCCTCGTGACCGCCCGCCTCGACCACGTCGCGCTCGAGGCGCGCGGCCGCGACCGGGCCGTGGACCTCGCGCTCGTGGCCGAGCCGCACGTTGTCCGCGAACGTCCCCGACAGGACGCGCGGGACCTGCGCGACGTGCGCGACCTGGCCCGGGCGCAGGAACGTCTGGGCGTCCTCGACGTCCGTCCCGTTCCACCGGATGTCACCCGTGTGCTCCATGAGCCCCGCGAGCGCCGCCAGCAGGCTCGACTTGCCCGACCCGACCTGGCCGAGCAGGAGCACGAGCTCGCCGCGCTCCACGCTCAGGTCGACGCCGTGCACGCCGATCGTGCCGTCGTCGTGCAGCGCGCTCACCCCCGCGAGTTCCAGGAGCTCGAGCGCCTGACGCGGGCCGGGGGCAGGGGTGGGCGCCTCGCCCGTGAGGAGGTCGACCCCGCGAGGCAGGTCCATGAGGTCCGCCCCGGCCGCGAAGCGGCTCGTCGCACGCTGCCACGAACGAGTCCCGGGAGCCTCCGTCACGACCGCCCCGGCGACGACGCCGAACCAACCGAAGCCGTTGACCGCGTTCGCGACCAGGAGCGCGGTCGCGAGGTCCCACGTCCCGGTGAGGAGCCCGGCCCAGGCCGCGACGACACCGAGCTGGATCATCACGAGCGGCACGCCGTCGAGCGCGGCCTGCACGCGGTGCTCGAAGACCGCTGCGCGCACGCGGCCCGCGTCGACCTCGTGCAGGTGCGCGTGCACCTGGGGCGTCCGGGCGGCGAGCTTGACCGAGCGCGCCGAGTCGAGCGCCGAGACCAGGGCCCGCCCGAACCGGGCGCGCGCGGCCGACGATCGCGTCGCCGAGCGGCCAGCGATGGGGCGTCCGAGCGTCGACGCCGCGGCGGAGACGACCATGACCGCGAGCAGCACGGCCCCGGCGAGCCACGACCGGCTCAGCAGCGCCGTGACACCGGCGATGACGAGGCCGTTGACGAGGTCCACCCAGCGGTCGGCGTACCGCACGAACCGGTCGGCGTCCATGGCGCGCGCCACGACCTCGCCCGGGGGTGTGGCCGAGAGCCGGTGCTGGCGCGTCTGGCCCGTCATGACCGACATGCGCACCCGCAGCAGGACCTCGATCCACCAGCGGGGGTAGACGTACAGGGCCCGTGCGAGGCACAGCGGCGCGACCACCAGGAGCACCGCGAACGGGACGAGCAGCGCCGCGGGGAACCCCTCGTCGAGCCCCTGGACCGCGTGGCCCCAGAGGAAGCCGGTCACTGCCCCCTGCGCCGACACGAGGCTCGCCACCAGGAACAGCACGGCCCCCACGACACCCCACGCCGGCCGCACGAACAGCGCGTGCAGCACGCCGCGCGCGAGGCTGGGGCCTTCGCCCGGGTCCGCCAGGGTCGGCGGGACGCCACGCCGACGCCGGCCGCCGACGGCCTCGTCGGACGCGCCGGGCGCGCCGGGCGTCTCCGGGTCCGCTCCGACGACGGCGACAACGGCCGAGACCACACCGCCGTCCGCCTCAGCAGCGGCGAGTCCGACCGCCGCAGCGTCCTCGCGGCCCTCGCTCCCCCGGTCGACGAGCGCGACGTCAGGCGAGCCCCCCTGCGCGACGCTCGCCTCCAGCAGGTCGCGATAGGGACCCGCGAGGCGCGCGAGCGCGGCCCGCACGCCCTGCTGGACGACGCGCCCCCGGTCGAGCACCGCGATCAGGCCCGCGCGCTCGATCGTCGTGAGCCGGTGCGCGACGAGCACGCCCGTGCGCCCCGCGAGCAACCGCTCCGACGCCGCCACGACGCGCGCCTCGGTCAAGGGGTCCATGCGTGCCGTGGCCTCGTCGAGGACCACGACCTGGACGTCGCGCACGAGCAGGCGGGCGAACGCGACGAGCTGTTCCTCGCCGGCCGACAGCGACGTCCCGCCCGGGCCGAGCAGCGTGTCCAGACCGTCCGGCAGGCCGGCGACCCACTCGTCGAGGCGGAGCTCGCGCACCGCGTCCTCGACGGCCGTGCGCGGCACGTCGGCGAAGAGCGCGACGTTCTCCGCGAGCGTGCCCGCGAGGATCTCGGTCCGCTGGGTCACGACGCCGACCGCGGCGCGCAGCGCCTGCAGGTCGAGGTCTCGCACGTCCACGCCCCCGAGGAGCACTGCACCGCGCGGTGGCTCGACGGCCCGGGACAGCAGCGACGCGAGCGTCGACTTGCCCGAGCCCGTGCGGCCCACGAGCGCGACCGTCGCGCCCGCGGGCACGTGCAGGCTCACGCCGTCCAGGGCGAAGGTGCCCTCGGCGTACGAGAAGTGCAGGTCCCGGAGCTCGATGCCCACGGGCCCGGCCGGCACGTCGCGCCCGCCCACCGGCTCGGGGGCGACCGAGAGCATCTGACGGATGCGCGTGAGCGCCCCGAGCCCCTCCTGGATGTCCGGGAGGTGGTGGACCAGGTTGTCGGTCTGCCCCACGAACATCGACGTGACCAGGAACAGGGTGACGAGACGGTCGACGCCCAGCTCGCCGTCGGCGGCGAGGGCAGCCCCCGCGACGGCCACGCCCGCGAGCAGCGACGCGAGCACGAGCCCGGCCCGGCGGAGCATGCGCGACTCGACCGACAGCACGGCCTCGAAGCGTCGGTGGACCTGCGCCGACCGCTCGGCGAGCCTGCGTACCGCGAACGACTGCCCCAGGCTCGTGCGCAGGTCGTCGCGTGCTGCGACCGCCTCCTCGAACACCGCGGCGTGGTCCGTCCAGGCCGCCTCCTCGACGACCTTGCGGCGAGCGATCTCGCCGAGCATGGGGCGCACGATCAGCGCGGCGACCAGACCGAGCACAGGGAAGAGGATCCAGGCCGGCCACCAGGTGAGCCCGGCGACGACCCACATGGGGATCACGCCGACGAGGGTGCGGCCCGCCCCCCAGGCCTGCCGGCGCACGAGCGTGCCGACCGCGTGGGTGTCGTCGTCGACCCGGTCGAGCACCTCGCCGACGGCCTGCTCGGTGAGCGTGGCGAGGGGCTGGTGCAGCGCCGCGGACAGGAGGTCGCCGCGCAGCCGCCCCTCGGCCCGGTCGACGACTCCCGCCCAGACCACCTGGCCGATCGTGTCGAGCAGCGCCGCGCTCACGATGCACGCGGCCAGGAGCTGGAGCGTGGCCGTCGTCGGGTCCGCCGCGAGCCACCCCGCGACGACCGTGCCGAACGCACCACCGACCGCCCCGACGGTGAGCGCGACGAGCGCGAAGACGGACTGCGGGCCGCGCAGCCGCCGCCAGTCCAGGCGGCGGGCGGGGTCCGTCGAGGAGACGGTCGGGGAGGAAGGGGCAGCGTCGGGGCCGGTCGGAGAGCCGGTGGGTGCATCGGTCATGGCCAGCCGATCCTATGGCGGGGGTACGACGCGCACGCAGGCATTTTCCGGCCCCGCGTCATGGTCCGGACGTCATGGTCCGGACGACGGTGTCCTGTCACGGGGCCCCGCGGGACCGGCCACAGGGACCGGCCACGCAGCGGGTCGGCGCCCGGGGCTCCCG
>NZ_JBHXBO010000146.1:8401-10346 GCF_042726775.1 Oerskovia sp. NPDC060287 | reverse complement strand
CCCCTCGGGGAGGCGGGCCGTCGTGCTGTGCAGGTCGGGTCGTGCTGTGCTGTGCTGTGCCGCGCCGGCAGATCGGCGCCAGGCCGTCCCGGGTCAGACGCGGTCGGCCCAGGGTCCGAACACGGGGACCCAGGGGCGGACCGTGCGACGCGTGATGACGTCCTCCCGGGCGAACGGGTCGGCGTCGAGCGTCGTGGCTACGGCGGCCTCGTCGGTGGCGTCGAGCAGCAGGAGCGCGCCGGCCGGGTTGGCGACGTCCTGTGCGAGGGGCCCGGACGCGAGCAACGTGCCTTCCTCGAGCAGGCCGCTCAGGAAGGCGCGGTGCTCGGGGCGGAAGGCGTCGAGGACCGCGGGCTTGTCGGCGTACGTGTAGGTCACTGCGAAGATCGGCATGCCGCTCATTCAAGCACCTCTGCCGACCCGGCCTGCCGCCGTCCCGGGACCGGCGCTACCAGCCGCGCTCGCGCCACTCGTCGAGGTGCGGGCGCTCGGCGCCGAGCGTCGTGTCTGCGCCGTGCCCGGGGTAGACCCAGGTCGCGTCGTCGAACCGGTCGAAGAGCTTCTCGGTGACGTCGGCGTAGAGGAGCGCGAAGCGGTCCGGGTCGTTCGACGTGCTGCCGACCCCGCCCGGGAAGAGCGAGTCGCCCGTGAACAGGTGCACGCGGCCGGGGACGGCCTCCGGCGCGCTCGCGTGCTCGGGCTCGCGGTAGGCGAGCGTGACCGACCCCGGAGTGTGCCCGCGCAAGCCGATGACCTCGATCGTGAGGTGCCCGACGACGAGCGTGTCGCCGTCGTGCAGGGGGCGTGAGATCGCGCCGCCCGTCGTCTCGGTGATGGCGTCCGCGTCGGGGGCTCCCGCCGCGAGCGGTGCACCGGTGGTCGTGCCGAGCGAGGCGAGCGCGCGCGTGTGGTCGAGGTGCCGGTGCGTCGTGACCACCAGGTCGAGGCGGGCGGACGGCGATCCCTCGCGGACGAGCTCGAGCAGGTGGTCCGGTTCGGCCGCAGCGTCGACGAGGAGCTGGGCTCCGCTCCTCCGGCACGTCAGGAGGTAGGCGTTGTTGTCCGACGGCCCGACGGCGAGCTTGCGGATCTCGACCTCGTCGAGGACCCGCAGGTCGCGGGGCCCTCCGACCGTGACGTCACCGGTGTATCCCACGTGCTCTCCTCGAGGTTCCTCGTGCCCGACGTGCCGTGTGACGCGCCTCTCTCCCGAGTCTGTCATGACGGGGCACCGGGTCGGGCCGCAGGTCAGGGGGACGCCACGTCGGCCTGTCGGGCAGTCCACCGCTCGAACAGGTGTGCGAATGTCAGGGGCGAGGCATACGATGCTTCGGTGAGCAATCGCCTTGTCATCGC
Source organism: Oerskovia sp. NPDC060287 (assembly GCF_042726775.1). Classification (NCBI taxonomy): domain Bacteria; kingdom Bacillati; phylum Actinomycetota; class Actinomycetes; order Micrococcales; family Cellulomonadaceae; genus Oerskovia; species Oerskovia sp. NPDC060287. The sequence continues at coordinate 8,990 of NZ_JBHXBO010000146.1, read as the reverse complement.
CGGTGCCCGTGAGCACAACCTCCGCAACGTCGACCTCGACCTGCCGCGGGACCAGCTCATCGTCTTCACGGGCCTGTCGGGGTCCGGGAAGTCCTCCCTGGCCTTCGACACGATCTTCGCCGAGGGTCAGCGTCGGTACGTCGAGTCGCTGTCCGCCTACGCCCGTCAGTTCCTCGGGCAGATGGACAAGCCGGACGTCGACTTCATCGAGGGGCTGTCGCCGGCAGTCTCGATCGACCAGAAGTCGACCAACCGCAACCCTCGCTCGACCGTGGGGACCATCACCGAGGTCTACGACTACCTCCGCCTGCTGTTCGCCCGCGCAGGGACCCAGCACTGCCCGGTCTGCGGCGAGAAGGTCCAGGCGCAGACGCCGCAGCAGATCGTCGACCGCCTCCTCGAGCTGCCGGAGGGCACCCGCTACCAGGTGCTCGCGCCCGTCGTGCGCGGACGCAAGGGCGAGTACAGCGAGCTCTTCAAGGAGCTGCAGTCCAAGGGTTTCGCGCGCGCCCGCGTCGACGGCGAGGTCGTCCAGCTCACGGACCCGCCCGCGCTCGAGAAGAAGCTCAAGCACGACATCGAGGTCGTG
>NZ_JBHXBO010000146.1:0-8391 GCF_042726775.1 Oerskovia sp. NPDC060287 | reverse complement strand
ATCGACCGCCTCGTCTCGCGCGACGGCGTCCAGCGCCGGCTCACGGACTCGGTCGAGACCGCGCTCGGCCTCGCGGGCGGGCTCGTCGTCGTCGAGCTCGTCGACGCTGACGCCGACGACCCGCAGCGCGAGCGTCGGTTCTCCGAGAAGCGGGCGTGCCCCAACGACCACGAGCTCACGCTCGACGAGATCGAGCCGCGCACCTTCTCGTTCAACGCGCCCTACGGCGCCTGCCCCGAGTGCACGGGCATCGGCTTCCGCCTCGAGGTGGACCCGGACCTCGTGATCCCGGACGACGAGAAGTCCCTCGCAGAGGGAGCTGTCGCCCCCTGGGCCCAGATCTCCTCCGAGTACTTCAACCGTGTGCTGACCGCCCTCGCCTCGGACCTGGGCTTCTCCATGGACGTGCCCTGGCGTGCGCTGCCCCAGCGGGCGCAGCAGGCTGTCCTCTACGGCCAGAACCACGAGGTGCACGTCCGCTACAAGAACCGCTGGGGCCGGGAGCGCCAGTACTCGACAGGCTTCGAGGGTGTCGTGACCTTCCTGGAGCGCCGCCACGGCGAGACCGAGTCGGAGTGGTCCAAGGAGAAGTACGAGGCGTACATGCGTGAGACGCCGTGCCCGGTCTGCCAGGGCACGCGGCTCAAGCCCGAGGTCCTCGCGGTCAAGGTCGGTGACAAGTCGATCGCCGAGGTCTGCCGACTGCCGCTGCGCGAGGCCGCGGCCTTCCTCGGTTCGCTCGAGCTCGGCACGCGCCAGAAGGCCATCGCGACCGAGGTGCTCAAGGAGATCGACGCCCGCCTGGGGTTCCTGCTCGACGTGGGTCTCGACTATCTCTCGCTCGAGCGCCCGGCCGGGACCCTCTCGGGCGGCGAGGCGCAGCGCATCCGGCTCGCGACGCAGATCGGCTCGGGGCTCGTCGGCGTCCTGTACGTCCTCGACGAGCCGAGCATCGGTCTGCACCAGCGGGACAACCGGCGACTCATCGACACGCTCACCCGCCTGCGCGACCTGGGCAACACGCTCATCGTCGTCGAGCACGACGAGGACACCATCCGTGCCGCCGACTGGATCGTGGACATCGGCCCCGGTGCCGGCGAGCACGGCGGGCGCGTGATCCACTCGGGCGACTACGCGGGGCTCCTCGAGGCCCCCGAGTCCGTCACGGGCGCCTACCTCGCCGGACGCCGCAGCATCCCGCTGCCCGCGACGCGCCGGCCCGTGGACAAGAGCCGTCAGGTCACGGTCATCGGCGCGCGCGAGCACAACCTCGAGGGCATCGACGTGAGCTTCCCGCTCGGCACGCTGACCGCGGTCACGGGTGTCTCGGGCTCGGGCAAGTCGACGCTCGTCAACTCGATCCTCTACACCGTGCTCGCGAACGAGCTCAACGGGGCGCGGCAGGTCGCCGGTCGGCACCGGCGCATCACGGGGCTCGAGAACCTCGACAAGGTGGTCCACGTCGACCAGGGCCCCATCGGCCGCACGCCCCGGTCCAACCCGGCGACGTACACCGGGGTCTGGGACCACGTCCGCAAGCTCTTCGCGGAGACCAGCGAGGCCAAGGTGCGGGGATACACCCCGGGCCGGTTCTCGTTCAACGTCAAGGGTGGGCGCTGCGAGGCGTGCTCGGGCGACGGGACCATCAAGATCGAGATGAACTTCCTGCCGGACGTGTACGTCCCGTGCGAGGTCTGCCACGGTGCGCGCTACAACCGCGAGACGCTCGAGGTGCACTTCAAGGGCAAGACCGTCGCCGACGTGCTCGACATGCCCATCGAGGAGGCGTCGGAGTTCTTCGCCGCGGTGCCCACGATCTCGCGGCACCTCAAGACGCTCTCCGAGGTCGGCCTGGGGTACGTGCGCCTGGGGCAGCCCGCGCCCACGCTCTCGGGCGGCGAGGCGCAGCGCGTCAAGCTGGCCAGCGAGCTGCAGAAGCGGTCGACGGGCCGCACCATCTACGTCCTGGACGAGCCCACGACGGGTCTGCACTTCGAGGACATCCGCAAGCTCCTCGCGGTGCTCCAGTCGCTCGTGGACAAGGGCAACTCGGTGCTCGTGATCGAGCACAACCTGGACGTCATCAAGAACGCCGACTGGATCATCGACATGGGACCCGAGGGCGGATCGGGTGGTGGCCGGGTCATCGCCGAGGGAACGCCCGAGCAGGTGGCGGCCGTCGCCGCGAGCCACACGGGCAGGTTCCTCGCCGAGGTGCTTCCCGGTGACCCGATCCCGGTCGCACCGCTGCCCAAGAAGGCCGCAGCAGCCAAGGCGCCGGCGGCCAAGACGACCCGGAAGACCCCGGTCCGCAAGGCCACGGCTGCGGCCTCCAAGTCGTCGGCGACCGTGAAGGCGTCGGTGGGCACGCCCGACGACGACGCGCGCGAGAGCGCCTGACGGGCGGCATCGAGCTCGCACGCGAGAGGCGCTTGGCCCTGCCGTCGGAGGGCTCCGCTGCCCGGCCGCGCGGTCGCCGGGCAGCGCGCGTGATCGCGTGCCGGCCTGTGGCCGGCTGGACGGCCTGCCCGGGCGGCGCGACGCAGGTCGTTGCATGCCGCCCGGGTGGTCAGGCCGCGTGCGTGCGCAGCGGAACGGGTTCGAGCAGCACGGGGAAGTTCACGGACCGGGCCAGGAAGCAGTGGTCGTGGGCCCGGCGGTGGACCTCGGCGACCGCCTCGTCGGTGACCTCGGGGCCGTCGTCGACGACGACGTGCGGGTGCAGCGTGACGTCCGTGAACTGACCTGCCCCCGCCGACTCGACCCGCATGGTCCCGGTGACCTCGTCCGAGTACTCGCGCACGACGATCCCCGCAGCCGACGCGAGGTGCAGGAACCACAGCATGTGGCACTGCGAGAGGCTCGCGACGAACAGCTCCTCGGGGCTGTACCGGCCGGGGTCCCCACGGAACGCCGGGTCGGCGGACCCGGGCAGCGTCGGACGGCCTGCGAGGTCGATCTCGTGGTCACGGCTGTACGCGGTGTAGGTGGTGGTTCCGGTCTGGCCTGCGCCGGTCCAGCGGACGGTCGCGGCATAGGAGTGAAGGGCGCCCATGCGGTCACCCTAGCGGCCTGAGGCCGTGCATGTGTGACGGGCGTCACGGTCAGCGGGTGCGGTCGCAGGGCGCCCGGGGTGTGGGTGGGCTGACCTAGGCTGACGGACATGGCAGATCCGTCCTCGTACCGCCCCGCCCCGGGAGAGATCCCCACCTCGCCCGGTGTCTACCGGTTCCGTGACGAGCACGGCCGTGTGATCTACGTGGGCAAGGCGAAGAACCTGCGGGCGCGTCTCGGGAGCTACTTCCAGGACCTCACGAACCTCCACTACCGGACCCAGACCATGGTGACCACGGCCGCGTCGGTCGAGTGGACGGTCGTCGGGACCGAGGTCGAGGCGCTCGCGCTCGAGTACTCGTGGATCAAGGAGTTCGACCCGCGCTTCAACGTCAAGTACCGGGACGACAAGTCCTACCCGTACCTGGCCGTGACGCTGGGCGAGCAGTTCCCCCGGGCGCAGGTCATGCGTGGCGCCAAGCGTCCAGGGACCCGGTACTTCGGCCCCTACGGGCACGCCTGGGCGATCCGCGAGACCCTCGACCTGCTGCTGCGGGTCTTCCCCGTGCGCACGTGCTCCGCGGGTGTCTTCAAGAGGGCGCAGCAGACCGGGCGCCCGTGCCTGCTCGGATACATCGACAAGTGCTCGGCGCCGTGCGTGGGACGCATCAGCCCGGAGGACCATCACGCGCTCGCCGAGGACTTCTGCGACTTCATGGCCGGTGACACGGCCAAGTTCATCCGCCGGGTCGAGGCGAAGATGAAGGAGGCCGCTGCCGCGATGGAGTACGAGCAGGCGGCGCGCCTGCGTGACGACATCCTCGCGCTCGAGCGCGCCATGGAGAAGAACGCCGTGGTGCTCGGTGACGCGACCGACGCGGACATCTTCGCCCTGGCCGGTGACGAGCTCGAGGCCGCGGTCCAGGTCTTCCACGTGCGCGGAGGGCGCATCCGTGGCCAGCGCGGATGGATCGTCGAGAAGGTCGAGGACGTGACCGACGCCGAGCTCGTCGAGCACCTCCTCCAGCAGGTCTACGGCTCGGTCGACGAGTCCTTGGGCGACTCCTCGACGCCGTCGTCGAGCATCGTGCCCCGCGAGGTGCTCGTGCCGGTCCTGCCGCCCGACACCGAGCAGGTCGTGTCCTGGCTCACGGGGCTGCGCGGCGCCAAGGTCGACGTCCGCGTGCCCCAGCGCGGTGACAAGCGGGAGCTCGCCGCCACGGTGCACAAGAACGCCGAGCACGCGCTCGCGCTGCACCGCACGCGCCGCGCAGGCGACCTGACCACGCGCAGCCAGGCGCTCCGCGAGATCCAGGAGGCCCTGGGCCTCGAGACCGCGCCGCTGCGCATCGAGTGCTACGACGTGTCCACGACGCAGGGGACCCACCAGGTCGCGTCGATGGTCGTGTTCGAGGACGGGCTCGCGCGCAAGAGCGAGTACCGCCACTTCGCGATCCGTGGGCCCGAGGGCCTGGGGGCCCGTGACGACACGGCCGCGATGCACGAGGTCATCACGCGCCGCTTCAAGCGCTACCTCGCGGACCGGTCGCAGGCCAGCGACGTGGAGATGGACCTGGGCGCCGACGACGACACCGCGCGGGACGCGGACGCCCAGGCTGCGGGGTACGTCCCGCGGTCGGGCGAGGTCGGGGCCGACGCCCCGGCCGGCCGCGCAGCACGCTTCGCCTACCCGCCGAACCTCGTGGTGGTCGACGGCGGCCCGCCCCAGGTCGCGGCCGCCGCCAGGGCGCTCGCCGAGCTCGGCATCGACGACGTCGCGCTGTGCGGGCTCGCGAAGCGCCTCGAGGAGGTGTGGCTGCCGGGGGAGGACTACCCCGTGATCCTGCAGCGCAGCTCCGAAGGCCTCTACCTGCTCCAGCGCGTCCGTGACGAGGCGCACCGGTTCGCGATCTCCTACCACCGCAAGAAGCGGGGCAAGGCCATGACCGTCTCGGTCCTGGACGACGTGCCCGGTCTCGGGCCCGCGCGCAAGAAGGCCCTCCTCACGCACTTCGGCTCGCTCAAGCGGCTGCGGGCCGCGTCCGCCGAGGAGATCGCGACCGTGCCCGGCATGGGGGCCGCGACGGCTGCAGCCGTGGTCGCCGCGCTCGGCCCCGACCCGCAGCCTGCCCCGCCCGCTCCCGCGGAGACGGGCGCACGCACCGACGTCCCGCCCGCCACCACGACCACGACCACGACCACGGTGAGCGAGACCGCGTCGGCGAGCGACGCCGTCGGGCCGGGGGAACCGTCCGGGCCGGACACGCCCGGGGTGCCCCCCACCGCGAGCGGGGCCGTCCCCGCGTGACCGGCTGGCATGCTGGGAGCATGAGCACCGAACCCTCGCCGACGACCGTCCCCCAGGGAATCCCCGCGATCGAGGCGACCACCCCCGCGCCCGAGCGCTCGGACGCCGAGGTCCTCGTCATCACGGGCATGTCCGGGGCGGGTCGTACGCGTGCTGCCGCGGTCCTCGAGGACCTCGACTGGTACGTCGTGGACAACATGCCGCCCAGGATGCTCGTACCGCTCGTCGACATGATGACGCGCGCGGGGTCGAGCGTCCAGCGCATCGCCGCGGTCGTCGACGTCCGCGGTGGCGGGTTCTTCACCGACCTGCTCGACGTCCTCAAGCACCTGCGGGACGCCGGCGTCTTCTACCGCATCCTGTTCCTCGACGCGTCCGACGAGGTGCTCGTCCGACGCTACGAGCAGGTCCGTCGTCCGCACCCCCTCCAGGGAGGAGGCCGGATCCTCGACGGGATCGCCGAGGAGCGCCGCCTCGTCGCGAGCGTCGAGGAGCGCGCCGACGTCGTCATCGACACCTCTGACCTCAACGTCCACGACCTGGCGCGAGAGGTCCGCGCAGCCGTGGCCGAGGGCACACCGGACGCGCTGCGGATCAACATCGTCTCGTTCGGCTTCAAGTACGGGATCCCGCTCGACGCGGACCACGTCGTCGACATGCGGTTCCTCGCGAACCCCTACTGGATCACCGAGCTGCGTCACCTGACCGGCCGTGACGAGCCTGTGCGCGACTACGTCCTGGCGCGCCCGGGAGCCCTCGAGTTCATCGACCGTTACGTGAGCGCGCTCGAGCCCGTCCTGTCCGGCTACCTCGCCGAGGAGAAGCGCTACGTGACGATCGCCGTCGGCTGCACGGGCGGCAAGCACCGTTCGGTCGCGGTCTCGGAGGAGCTCGCCAAGAAGCTCCGGGCGCTGGGCCAGCGCGTGACCGTGACCGCCCGAGACCTCGGCAAGGAGTAGGTGTGACTCTCAGCAACCCCGCGGTCGTGGCGCTCGGCGGAGGCCACGGCCTGTCGGCGACGCTGTCCTCGCTGCGGCTCATGACGGACCGCATCACCGCGGTCGTGACCGTCGCGGACGACGGCGGCTCCTCCGGGAGGCTTCGTTCCGAGCTCGGGGTGCTGCCGCCCGGCGACCTCAGGATGGCGCTCGCGGCCCTGTGCGACGACTCCGAGTGGGGGCGGACCTGGAGCTCGGTCCTGCAGCACCGGTTCTCCTCGAGCGGCGACCTCGACCAGCACGCGGTCGGGAACCTGCTCATCGTGGCCCTCTGGGAGCTCCTGGACGACCCCGTGGCAGGGCTCGACTGGGTGGGCAAGCTGCTCGGGGCTCGCGGCCGGGTGCTGCCCATGGCCGCCGTGCCGCTCGGCATCGAAGCGGACGTGCGCACCGGGGACGGGCTCTCGACGATCGTGGGCCAGAGCCAGGTCGCCGTGACGCACGCACGCATCGAGCAGCTGCGCCTGGTCCCCCCCGACCCGCCCGCGTGCCCCGAGGCCGTGGAGGCGGTGCGGTCCGCGGACTGGGTGATCCTCGGCCCGGGCTCCTGGTACTCGTCGGTCATGCCCCATCTGCTCGTCCCCGAGCTCGCGCACGCGCTGCACGAGACCGCGGCCCGGCGCTGCGTCGTGCTCAACCTCTCGAGCGACGCGGGCGAGACCTACGGCCTCACGGCCACCGACCACCTGGAGGCGCTGCACAAGCACGCGCCCGGGCTGCGGATCGACGCCGTGGTCGCCGACCCGAGCGCGGTCGAGGACATCGGGCTGCTGGCCGACGAGTCGGCGCGCATGGGTGCGCGCCTCCTGCTCCGTCAGGTCGGGCGTTCCGACGGGACCCCGCGGCACGACGCGCTGCGCCTCGCCGCGGCCCTGCGGGACGTCTTCGACGGGTTCCTCGGCGACGTGGGGACGACGACGCACTGACCGACGCCCGCGTGGGGGAGTGCGGTCACGATCGTTGCCCGTTGATGGGAGGATGTCGCCATGGCGTTGACGGCACAGGTGAAGGACGAGCTCGCGCGACTCAAGGTGGACAAGACCTCCTGCCGCAAGGCGGAGGTCTCGGCCATGCTGCGATTCTCCGGTGGGTTGCACATCATCTCCGGTCGCATCGTGATCGAGGCCGAGCTGGACACGGCGATCGCCGCGCGTCGGCTCCGGCAGACGATCAGCGACGTGTACGGGCACACGAGCGAGCTGATCGTGGTCTCGGCGGGCGGTCTGCGTCGGGGGAGCCGGTACGTGGTGAGGGTCGTCAAGGACGGCGAGTCGCTCGCTCGCCAGACGGGCCTGCTCGACAACCGTGGCCGGCCCGTGCGGGGGTTGCCCCCGCAGGTGGTGTCGGCCGGGGTCGGCGAGGCCGAGGCCGCGTGGCGCGGCGCGTTCCTCGCGCACGGTTCGCTGACGGAGCCGGGGCGCTCGTCCGCGCTCGAGGTCACGTGCCCGGGGCCGGAGGCCGCCCTCGCTCTCGTCGGCGCTGCCCGACGCCTGGGCATCTCGGCCAAGGCGCGCGAGGTCCGCGGGGTGGACCGTGTGGTCATCCGCGACGGCGAGGCCATCAGCGCGATGCTCACGCGGCTGGGGGCCCACGAGACCGTGGTCGTCTGGGAGGAGCGGCGCCAGCGGCGCGAGGTGCGTGGCACGGCCAACCGGCTCGCGAACTTCGACGACGCCAACCTGCGGCGCTCGGCACGCGCGGCGGTCGCGGCCGGGGCCCGCGTCGAGCGGGCCTTCGAGATCCTCGGGCCGGACCTGCCCGACCACCTGCGCGAGGCCGGCGAGCTGCGCCTCGCGCACAAGCAGGCGTCGCTCGAGGAGCTGGGTCAGCTGGCCGAGCCGCCGCTGACCAAGGACGCCGTCGCGGGCCGCATCCGACGCCTCCTCTCGACCGCGGACAAGCGGGCTGCGGAGCTGGGCATCCCCGACACCGAGGCCGGTCTGAGCCCGGACCTGCTCGACGTCTGAGCTTCCCGGGAGCCGGTCCGTACGGGTCCAGCGGGCACGGCCGGCGGAGAGGGGAAGCATGACG
>NZ_JBHXBO010000145.1:0-10404 GCF_042726775.1 Oerskovia sp. NPDC060287 | reverse complement strand
GCGGTGCGCGGCCGGGGAGGCCGGCGCACCGCCGTCGGGTCGGAGGCCCGAGGCCTCAGGAGGACGCTCGGGTCAGAAGAGCGGCTCGGTCGAGATCTCGTCGGCCGACGGGGCGACGACCTCGAGGTCCTCACCCCAGTTGGAGAACGTCATCTCCATGCTCGTGCCCATGACGTCCATGACGACCTTGCGCATGAGGTCGTCCGCGTCGATCCAGTACTGGTAGGTCAGGGTCTCGGGGAGGGCCGTGCCCGCGGCGTCCGCCTGCTCCTTGATCGAACCCGTGAGCTTGGTCGTGTCGACCACGACCGTGTACTGCTGGGCCTTGACGCCGTCGATGTCGACCGGCTCGCCCTCCTTCTCGACACTCGTGATCGCGCCCTCGAGCGCCTCGACGCTCGCCGCGGGGTCCATCTGCTCGGTCAGGCCCTCGAACGACGAGGCCATGGGGTTGGACTCGTCCGCAGGGTCGATCGCGACGAACTTGTTCTGGCTGAGCTCGCCCATGTTCATGTAGAAGATGCCGTCGACGAACCGGACCTGCATCTCGCCCGAGCCGGGGACCGTCATGGTCATGGCGAGGTTCTGCGACCCGTCCGTGAAGACGATGTCGCCCGTCATGTCCATGCTCGTGCCCTGGACCTCGGTCGTGGTCGCCATCGAGACGCTGCCGGCCGCGATCTGCGCGTCGGTGATGCGCTGGACGAAGTTCTCGGCCGTGAGGTCCGACGAGGCCTTCTCGGCAGGAGCCTTGTCCGACTCGGACGAGGCGGAGGCGGAGGACGACGAGGCGGGCGCGTCCGTGCCGGACGAGCAGGCGGCGAGGCCGAGGACCCCGACGGAGGCGACGGACAGGACGGCGATACCGCGGACGAGACGCACGAAGAAGGCTCCCTCAAGGGTGGTGGGGTGGTGTGGCGTGGGGCCACCTCTCCACTCTCCGTGGTGGGCGGACGTTGCGCAATGGGGAGTTGTCCCCCGGAGGGATGATCTTTGCCGTCGGACCCTCCGCCCTGCGGACCGGGGCCGCAGGTCCCGGTCCGGATGCCGAGCCCCTCCCACGGTGCGAGCATCGACGTGGCGCGTGCCGCCGTCGGGCCCGGACCCCCGGGCGGCCGCCGCGCACCGACGCCCGGGAGGAGCCACGTGATCGACACAGTGACGAGCTGGTTCTCCGGCAGCGACATCACCGGGTGGGACGTCCTGTTCGCGGCGCTCGCGGTGCTCGGCGCGTGGATCCTGTCGCGCCTGTCCCGCAAGGCGATCCTCGCGATCGGCGCCCGCACCAAGGGGTTGTCGCCGCAGGTCCTCGCCGTCGTGGCACGCGTGGTGCACTACTTCCTGCTCCTCGTGGGGATCGGGCTGGCCCTGGCGTTCCTGGGCTTCCGCACCGAACCGATCCTCGGCGCGGTGATCGTCGTCGCGATCGTCGCGGTCCTCGCGCTGCGGGGGATCGCGGACAACTTCGGGGCCGCGATCATCCTCCAGACCCGCATGCCCGTGCGCCTGGGCGACGAGATCGAGGCGATGGACTGGACGGGCGTCGTCAAGGAGCTCAACGGCCGGTCGGTCGTCATCCGCACGGTCGACGGGCGCGAGGTCCACCTGCCCAACGCCGCGGTGCTCGCGGGCCCGCTCGTCAACCACTCGGTGCTCGGCGCGCGTCGCGCGACGGTCGAGGTACGGCTCGGTGACGCCCTGCCCGACGAGGTGGCGACCACCGTCCTGCACGCGGTCGGCGCGGCGCACGGCGTCCACAAGAGGCCCGCCCCGGAGTTCCTGACGGTCTCGGTCGAGCCCGCTCGCACGACCGTCCACGTCCGCTACTGGCACGCGCCCACGAACGAGCCGCACGTGACGTCGGCGGTCGTCGCCGCCATCGGCGAGGCGCTGCGCGACCGCCCGGGCGAGTGGGTCGTCACGGGCCAGGTGCCGGTTCCGCCGCTCGTCCCTCCCGCGCCCGTCTGACGGGCACCCTCCTCGCTCCCGCCGACCGGCGGGCACCGACCGTCCGGCCCGACCCGAGAGTGAGGACCCACCGTGCACGCCGCCCTCGTCACGTCGTTCGACCAGCCCCCGCGGTACACGGAAGTCCCGGATCCCGTGCCCGGACCGGGCGAGGTCCTGGTGCACGTCCTCGCCGCGGGCCTGCACCCGCGTGTCCGGTCGGGGGCCGCCGGCACCCACTACACGAGCGACGGCGTGCTGCCGCTCGTCCCCGGGTTCGACGGCGTCGGCCGCACCGACGACGGCCGTCGGGTGTTCTTCGCGGGCCTCCACGCGCCGCGCGGCAGCATGGCCGAGCTCGTCGCCGTCCCCGAAGGGCGCCTCGTCGAGCTGCCGCCCGGTCTCGACGACGTCACGCTCGCGGCGGCCATGAACCCCGCGATGTCCGCATGGCTCGCACTGCGGCACCGCGCCGACCTGCAGCCCGGCGAGAGCGTCCTGGTCCTGGGAGCCACGGGCAACGCGGGGCGCCTGGCCGTCCAGCTCGCCCGGTACGCGGGCGCGAACCGGGTCGTGGGTGCTGGGCGCGACCCGGCATCCCTCGACGCCGTCCTGCGGCTGGGCGCCGACGCGGTCGTCCCGCTCACGGCCGACGACGCGGCCGAACGGTTCGCGCGCGAGGCCGCGGACGTCGACGTCGTCGTCGACTACGTGTGGGGCGCACCGACCGAGCTGGCGCTCGCTGCCGTGACGGGGGCGCGGGCGGACCCTGCGCACCCGCTGCGCTGGGTTCACGTCGGAGCGACCGCGGGACCCACGATCACGCTCCCCGCGGCGACGCTGCGCAAGACGAACGTGCAGGTCAGCGGGAGCGGACAGGGGTCTGTCTCGCCCGCAGGCATGCTCGCGGCGGTCACCGAGCTGGCGGTGGTCCTGCCGCAGGTCCGGCCCGCGGTCGACGTCGTCACGGCCCCGCTGCGCGAGGTCGAGGCCGCGTGGGGCGCCACGACTGCGTCGGGCACCCGGATCGTGCTGGTCCCCTGAAGAAGGTGGCGACGTGCGTGCAGAGGGTGCGGCCGGGCCGTCGGGCCGTCGGCTCGTTCACCCGCTGCTCGTCGAGCAGAAAGTGCACGCACGTGCCACCGTCGTTGCGGACGATCGTCACGACGAGGAGTAGGACATGGCGCAGGCGCGGCACCGCCGGAAGTCGATGTGGAACAAGATCTGGGGCTCGGTGGCGGCCGTCGTGGTGGCACTGCCGCTCGTCGCGGTACCCGTGTCGACGGCCGCCGCGGAGGAGCAGGGCTTCCTGACGGTCAAGAAGTCGGCCTCGGTCACCGAGGTCGTGCCGGGGCAGACCTTCACGTACACGGTCGAGATCGGGTGCACCACGTTCGGTGCAGGATGCACCAACGCGGCCCTGAGCGACCTGGTGCCCGACGGGCTGATCGTGGTCGGGACGCCGACCCTGGGTGGCACCACGACGGGCGACGTGACCGTGACGGGCAACCAGGTCGACGTCGTCTTCACCAACTCGCTCGCCGACCCGGTCGGGTCGATCGGGATGCCCGCCGCGTCCACGGCCATCGTCACGATCACGGTCCAGGTCGACCCGGACCTGCCCTACTCGGCGAGCGGCGTCCCGATCGTCAACACGGCGACCGCGGACGGCACCAACACGGATCCCTCCTCGGCGACCGCACCGGTCACGCCCACGGTGCCCCTGGACCTCGGCACCACCGCGACCAAGACGGTCGAGCCCGCGTCCGCGCCCGCCGTCCCCGGCACCGCGCTGACCGCGACGATCGGGGCGACGAACACCTCCAACGCGCCCGTCGACTCGCTCACGCTCACCGACCCCGCCGATCCCACGGCGACCCCCAGCCCGTTCGAGCACCTCGCGTTCACGGGCTTCGGGACCGTGACGTTCCCGCCGGCGGCCGACCAGGTCCAGGTAGAGGTCTGGGACGGCTCGGCCTGGGTCGCAGGTCCGGTCGGCGCCACCCCCGAGCTTCCCGCAGGGGTCGCGCCCGAGGACGTCCAGGGCGTGCGTCTGACGTTCACGAGCTCGACGGGCGCGAAGATCGACGTCGGAGCATCGGCGCAGGTCCCGCTCGAGCTCGAGCAGCGGGCCGGCGTGGCCGATCTCGACGACCCGTTGACGGTCACCAACACGACGTCCTCGGGCGTGGTCCTCGGCGACGAGGACGCGACCTCGGACCCCGCGAGCGACACGTACGAGATCGTCCCCGCCAACCTGTCCGCGACGGCCGGCAAGACGTTCTCGCCCGACCAGGTCACCGCGGGCGACCCGAGCACCGTGACCCTGACGGGGAGCAACACCGGGACGCCCGTCGAGTCCCTCACGATCGCCGAGCCCGGTCCGGGCGCGGCGTCCAACCCGTTCGAGAACGGCCTGACCTTCACGGGCTTCGGCACCGACGGCCAGGGGGCGGGCGTCGTGTGGCCCGCCGACGCCACGGCCGCGACCGTGACCTTCACGTACGACGACGGCACGACCGAGACCCTGACGGCCTCCGGGCCCGGCACGCTGCCGCAGCCGCCGCCCGGCAAGGTCGTGACGGGGTTCGTCGTCGAGTTCACGGGGGACATCGTCGTGGGGGCGCAGGCCACGGTGCCCTTCACGGTCGACACCGACCCCGACCAGGACGTCGAGGAGCTGGCTCACGACAACGAGATCCTCGTGACGGTCGCCGACGGTGGCAGCACCGGGACGGCCACCGCCGAGGACACCCTGACGACGTACGTCGACCGCCTGGCGGTCGACGTGTCCAAGCAGATCAGCCCCGCGCAGATCCTCGCGCGTCCCGGGGAGGTCGCCACGGTCCAGCTCCCCACCCACATCAAGCCCTTCCCCGACTCGACCACCGACGCGACGCACCTCGTGGTGCAGGACCCGAGCGTCGTCCCGCCGAACCCCTCGCCCGACCCCTGGTGGAACGCGTTCGACGCCAAGAGCATCTCGCAGACCGCGATCCCCGCGGGCGCGACCCTCACGATCCGTTACTGGGACGGCACCGACTGGGTCGTGCTGCCCGGCGGCGAGAACCTCGTGGGTCCGCAGATCGTGAACATCCCCATCCCCGACGACCTGAAGGACGACATCCAGGGACTCCAGTTCGACTACGAGAACCCCGAGGGCTTCCCGCCCGGGACCAGCGTCCAGCCGAACTTCACGGCCGAGCTCCGCGACCCGCAGCGGGACGGCACGGCGCTCGAGAACGTCTCGCAGACGATCGAGAACTGCGCGTCGGCGCAGGCGTCGGTCGGTGACGTGTCGGGTGCCGCCGTGGTTCCCTCGCCCTGCCCGACGATCGAGCTGGTCCCGGTCACCCCGGGCACCGGCGACCTGGTCGAGAAGGAGTTCCTGGAGTCGGTCGAGGGTGGTGGCAAGACCGTGATCGCCCGTTCCGGGGACCAGATCGACGCGCGGCTGCACTGGTCGACGGGCGGCTACTCGGGCCTCGACCAGGTCGTGGTCTCCGACGTCGCCGACCCGGAGACCACGGCCGTCGCGGCGTCGGTCTTCGACGCGTTCGACCTCGTGGCGGTCAAGCCGATCACGCCCACGACCGACCCGCTCATGGCCTACGACGCGGTCGAGCGCGTCGAGCTGTGGAACGGCACGGCGTGGGTCGCCGCGACGGACGACCCCTGCACGGCGTCGGCGACGGCGTGCGACGGCACGTTCCCCGGGGTCACGCTGACCGCCGACGAGCAGGCGTCCACGACCTCGGTCCGGCTCGTGGTGATCGAGTCGCCGACCCGCGCCGAGAAGGTCGCGGGCGACCCCGCGCTCCCGCAGCCCGGCGAGGGCGTGTCCCGCTCGTTCGGCAACGACCGGACGATCGACCTCACGTTCGAGGTCCGGGACACCAAGCGCAGCGACGGGTCGCCGGCCCTCGGCAGCACCGCGGGCACGATCTACAACCAGGCGGCGGCGGGCCAGGTCCTCAACACGGCCCGCGTCTCGGGCTTCACCGACGGTTCCCAGGTCGTGACGGACACCGGCTCGGACGTCGTGACGATCATCGACGTCCCGCTCAACGTCGACGTGACCAAGTCGTGGAGCGGCGGGCCGCTGGGCGTCCCGGTCGCGGGCACAGCCACGGAGAGCTACCCCTCGGGCCGCGTGCGGATCGAGGCGACGAACGCCACGGCCGCCAAGGTCGACGAGCTGAGGATCGTGGAGCCGGCCTCCGACGCCCCCGCCGACAACCCGTTCCGGGTGTTCGACGTCAAGGACGTCGTGACGATCTCCGTCCCGAGCGGTGCGACGAGCACGTCCGTGACCCTGATCCGCGAAGGAGGGACCTCGACCACGCACACCCGCGAGGAGGTGCTCGGGTTCGGGGCGGACGAGCTGGCCGACGTCGTCGGGATGTTCGTGACCCACACGGGTCGCATCGACGCGGGCGCCACCACGGTGCTCGTCCTCGACACCCGGCTGCGCGCCGAGATCCGGGGGACGAGCGACCCGGTGACCGTCGCCGACTCTCCCGTGCAGAACCGCACCGAGGCGTCCGTGTCCGACCTGGGGGGCAACGTGGCCGGGGCGGACCCGACCGCCGACGACTCCGCGAGCATCACGCTCGTCCCGCAGGGCATCTCGCTCGAGACGACCAAGACGTTCACGCCCGACGTCGTCGTGGAGCCAGGCACCGGCCCGGTCACGCTGACGCTCACGGGAACCCCGGGCGGTGCGTCGCGAGCCGATCGCATGGTGCTCACGGACGTCGACCCGCAGTTCTGGAACCAGTACGACTTCGAGGGCTTCGGGTCCGCGTTCGGCCTGACAGCGCCGATCGACCGCGTCCAGGTGGACGCGTTCGTGGGTGGCACGTTCGGCACGGACGCGGCCGGGGTCACCGTCACGGGCGGGAGCTGGGTCGAGGGCGAGCCGACCACCGCGGCCGACGTGACGCTGCCCGACGGCGTGTCCCCGGCCCAGGTGCAGGGGCTCCGCTTCACGTTCACGCGGGCCGACGGTGCCATCTGGGAGAACCCGGCGACCCCGACGCAGTCGGTGCCGCTCCAGGTCGAGCGCCGCACCGAGCTGCGCACGGGTGGTCCGGTGCTGTCCGACATGGCGGGCAACGCCCCGGCGCCGGGCGAGACCGCGGCCGGGGTCGCGAGCAACTCGGTCCAGGGGGTCGTCGAGGGTGCCGACCGCGTCGGCGACCTCCCGATCACCGCCACGGACGATGCCGACGCCTCGATCCTCTACCAGCACCTGAGCAACGCGGTGCAGGTCGTGAAGAAGGCCAACGGTGCCGAGGCCGGAGGCTCGCAGGCTCCTGGGGCCTCGTTCCCGTACACGCTCGAGGTGACGAACACCGGCCAGGTGCCGATCGTCGACCCGGTCGTCACCGACCACCTGCCGAGCGACGCGGGCGGGCCCCAGCTCGTGTTCGACCCGGACGCGTACCCCGGGGGGGCGGGCGCGTACGCGTACACCCTCACGGGGGACGCCCCCGACCCGGCGAACGGGCCGGCCGTGCCGACCGACCCGTCCGAGGTCGCGGTCGCGGTGCAGGGCGACGTCGAGCAGCTCCGCTTCACGTTCCCCGCGGGAACGGTCCTCGAGGTGGGGCAGACGTACACCATCACG
Source organism: Oerskovia sp. NPDC060287 (assembly GCF_042726775.1). Lineage (NCBI taxonomy): Bacteria > Bacillati > Actinomycetota > Actinomycetes > Micrococcales > Cellulomonadaceae > Oerskovia > Oerskovia sp. NPDC060287. The sequence continues at coordinate 2,825 of NZ_JBHXBO010000145.1, read as the reverse complement.
GTGCAGCTCATGCTCCGCCCGGGCCTGGCCGGCGGGACGGCGGTCGTCAACACGGTCGGTGTCACGGGCGAGCGCCCGTGGGACCAGTGTGTGAGCACCCTCGACCCCACGACGGGCGAGTGCCAGGCGTCGACGACCGTGACCGTCGCCAAGGCCGGCACGCTCCGTTCGGAGAAGCTGGTCCGCGCGGAGGACACCGAGCTCGGTACGTTCAGCTCGACCGGCGAGGGCGAGTGCGTGGCCGACGACGACGGCTTCTACGCCTTCCCGTGCGTCCCGATCACCAAGCCGGCGTCGGACGAGGTGTGGCGCCTGCACTACAAGAACACCGGCAACCTGCCCATGAACCAGCTTCTCGTGGTCGACAAGCTGCCGACCCCGGGGGACACGGGCGCGGGCAACCCGCTGCCGCGCGGATCGCAGTGGCGCCCCCTGCTCGAGGGCAGGAGCGAGCTGGTCGGGGCGCCCGCCGGCTCGTACATGGTCCGGTTCTACACGTTCGACCCCGAGCCGTGCGTCGTCCAGGCGGAGTGCGTTCCGGGTGACTGGATCGACATGACCGGGACCGAGGGCCCGGACGTCCTCGACCGGGTCACCGGGATCATGACCGCGGTCGTCTTCCCCGAGGACAACCTCTTCCAGCCGCTCGACGAGGTCGCGATCGACTTCTGGACGACGACCCCGGCGACGTCCCCGACCGAGGGCCCCGACACCATCGCGTGGAACTCGATCGGTGGGACGGCGCAGACGATCGACGGTGACACCCAGACCTGGATCGCCGCGACCGAGGGCAACAAGGTGGGGGTCGCGCTCGCGACCGGACCCGTGAGCGTGGTCAAGGACGTGACGGGTGAGGGGAAGCACTTCGCACCCGAGTCGTTCTCCGTCCGCCTCGTGTGCACGTCCGGGGCCGGGACCCGTCTCGAGACCGAGGTCCCGCTCGGGGACCGGGGCGACCTGACTCTCGTCGAGGGGGTCCCGCAGACCGTCGAGGACATCCCGTGGGGATCGGAGTGCACCGTGGAGGAGGACGAGGGCGCGGCGCTGCCGACCGACTTCGACGCGACCACGGTCACGGTCGTCCGTGACGACCAGACGCTGCCCGTGGTCATCGCGACGAACCGCTACGACCTCGCCGGCCTCGTGATCGCCAAGACCGTCGACTCCGCGGCGGTCGACCAGGACGGCGAGCCCGTCGCGTACGGCCCGTTCACGGTCGAGGTGCGGTGCACGTTCCTCGGAGAGGACGTCTACGCCGAGGGGTACGGTCCGGACGCCCCGATGGTCCTCGAGGTCCCGGCCGGCGGGCAGGTCGAGCTGACCGGGCTCCCCCCTCGGGCCGAGTGCACGGTGACCGAGACGGGGACGGCGGGGGCGCCGTCGACCACGATCTCGGTCACCCAGGGCGAGGGGGAGCCCGCGACGACCGACGGGACCACGACCGACGTGACGCTCCTGCCGGACTCCGACGGGACCACGGCCAACGCGGTGCTCGTCACGAACACGTTCGACGTGGGCGAGGTCGAGCTGACCAAGGTGGTCGACGGGGAGGGAGCGAGCTTCGGCACGGGACCCTTCACCCTCTCGCTCGTCTGCACGCTCGACGACGCGAGCGGGTCACGGGTCGTGTACGACGGCAAGGTCGTCGTCGGGGGCGACCAGCCGCTCGAGGCGACGGTCGAGAACCTGGCGAGCGGCGCGGTGTGCGTCGTGACGGAGACGGACGACGGCGGTGCGACGTCGGTCGACGTGTCGCCGGGTGAGGTGACGGTCGGGTCGGGCGTTCCGGTCACGGTGACCGTGACGAACACGTTCGACCTGGGGTCCCTCGTGGTCACCAAGGAGGTGACCGGTGAGGGCGCGGAGCTCTACGGCTCCGGACCGTTCGAGGTCACGCTCCGGTGCACGCTCGACGGGGCGGAGATCGAGATCCCGGGCGGAGCCTCGCGGGCCGTGAGCCCCGACGGGCCCGCGACCTACGACGGGCTGCCGGTCGGCGCCGAGTGCGCGGTGACCGAGACCCTCACGGGCGGCGCGACGAGCACGGTCGTGAGCGGCGACGGGGAACCGGTCGTCGTCGAGGCGGGAGAGTCCGCCGAGGTCACCGTGACCAACACGTTCGACGTGGGTGAGGTCCGCGTGGTCAAGCGGCTCTCGGGCTCCGGGGCGCCGCAGCACCAGGGCGACGAGTTCGAGTTCCTGCTCGTGTGCACGCAGGACGTCGACGGCGAGACCGTCCCCGTCGTGGTTCCCGGCGGACCGACCCGGACGGCGTCGGCAGCGACCGACTGGGTCGCGGTGTTCACCGACCTTCCCGTCGGCGCCGCATGCACCCTGACCGAGACGACGTACGGCGGGGCCGACGAGGTCCAGGTGATCGTCGACGGCGAAGGGACGGTGACCGATCCCGAGGCCGCCGCCCCGACCTCGGTCGAGTTCCGCCTGCCGCCGGGAGACGACGTCTGCCTGCCGGTCGAGGTCGTCAACACGTGGGGCACGGCCCGCAGCGCCTCCGGCGCGGCGCCGGTGACCGAGGTCGCGACGGTCTCGGCACGGTTCGCGGGAGCGACTGCGCTCGCGGCACCCGTGATGGCCTCGGCGGCCAGCGTCGGGACGCCCGCGGCGCAGCTGCGCACCGACGCCGGGTGCGACCCCGAACCTCCTGGCGGACTGATTCCGCCCGGGGGTGGCCTGGCCTCGACCGGCGCGGACGGGGTGCCCGTGGCCCTGCTCGCGAGCCTCCTGATCGCGGCAGGCTACGTGCTGGTCCGCAGCACGCGAGGACGCCGGGTCTGACGGGAGCGGCGCCCCCGGTGAGGTGACTC
>NZ_JBHXBO010000144.1:0-10430 GCF_042726775.1 Oerskovia sp. NPDC060287 | reverse complement strand
GCGCCGAGCTGGTCGGCGCGCCGGGCACACCGGGACCGGGGCCCCGGCGCGCCCCGGGTGACGCCACCGCACGTGGCGCGCACCGCCGTCGGGCCGCGGCGCCCCGCCGGCCTCGACGAGAGCGACCTACGCGGGCTCTGCCGCCGCGTCCTTCGACGGCCCGACGCCGTCGCTCGCCTCCCCGGACTCGGCCGCCTCGTTCGCGGGGCTCGTCGCGAGGACCACGCAGCCCGCGAGCGCGACGAGCGCCGCGACGGCGACCGCGGGGTCCCAGCCCGAGCGGATCGTGTCGCCGAGCACCGCGATGCCCACGGCCCCGGGGACGACGACCTCGATCACCGAGAGGATCGCGGCGTTCGTCCCGACCTTGCCGCGCTCGAGCGAGCGCAGGTACGCGAGCGCCCCGACGACCCCGAACAGCACGATCGCGATCGCGAGCGGCTGGAAGATCGTGTCCCAGATGTCCCCCGAGGCGTGCGCGCCACGTGCCGCGACGGCCGCCCCGGAGTACCCGAGGGCACCGATCACGGCGAGCAGCACGGGTGTCCCGGCCTTGTAGAAGATCAGCGCGATGACCGCGAGCCCCGCGGCCACCCCGATGAGCACGGGCGTGAACCAGTCGGGCGGCACGGGCGCGGGCTGCTCCCCGCCCGCGATCCCGAGCACCACGAGCGCGGCCACGATGGCCGCCATCGCGGCGACGTCGATCCGTCGCATGGGCACCGAGAGGAACACCTTGGCGAGCAGGACCGTCACGACGAGCGAGCTCGCGAGCACGGCCTGGACCACGAAGAGCGGCAGGTGGTCGAGCGCGACGAGCGAGAAGAGCCACGCGACGAGGTCGACCGTGAACGCGAGGATCACGAGGGGTTGCCGCACCACCGCGAGCCCCTGGGCGCGGCGGGCCGCGACGGCCTGCATGACGGTGCTGACGCCGTAACCGATCGCGGCGGTGATGGCGGCGAGCAGGCTGAGGAACACGGGACCTCCTGAAGGTTGAGCCCCAGTCTTCCCGCGCGGTGCGCGCCGCGCGCGGCGACGAGCCGTCAGGTCCGCAGTGACCTCGGACTCACGGTCGTCCGGACACAGGGACAGTCCCTGCCGTTCACGGGGCCGAAACGCTCCGTGGCTACCGTGACGGCCATGCGGATCGAACCTCTCACCTTCCCCGCGCCCGGTGGTGGCGCACTCGTCTCCTCGAACGCCCGCGGCGGGACCGCCGTCCGGTCGGGCCGCCCGGGCGCGCCCGGCAGGCCGGGCCCTGCGGCAGCCCCCGCGGCCGGCCTCTCGCTCCTCGACAGCCTCGCTGCCCGGACGGCCGACCTGTCGTGCCTCGCCGACGTGCTGATCGACTGCGTGCAGGGCGGCGCGAGCGTCGGCTGGGTCAAAGCGCCGACCAAGGAGCAGGCGACCGCGTGGTGGTCGGCGTTCCTCGCAGACCCGGACCACCGCACGTGGGTCGGGCGCGACGACTCGGGTCGGATCGTCGCGACCGCGTCGCTCGCCCTGACGTCCAAGGCCAACGGCACGCACCGCGCCGAGGTCGTCAAGCTCCTGGTCCACCGTCAGGCGCGCGGCAACAAGTTCGCCCCGGGACTCATGGCCACGATCGAGCGCTTCGCGAAGGCCGAGCGGCTCTCGCTCCTGACGCTCGACACCGAGACGGGCAGCCTCGCCGAGTCGCTGTACCGCCGGTGGGGCTGGTCCGAGGTCGGCGCCGTCCCGGGGTTCGCCAAGGTCGCGGGCGGCGCACTGGTGTCGACGACGATCTTCTACAAGCAGCTCGGCGCGCGCTGACGGCTCCTGCCAGGGGCAAGGGCGCCCCGAGCACCTCCCTGCCACGCCCAGACGCCTGCCGAGCCCCCACGGGCACGGACGCGCCGGGCGCGGAAGCTGCGCAGCGCCTCAGACCGCGACGCGGGGAGCGCGCAGCAGCCGTCCCGCGACCAGCACGAGGTACGCGACGAGCAGCACCGCGGCGCCCCACGCGAGCGCGCCGTACGACGAGACCGCGATGACGATCCCCGCGAGCACCCCGCCGAGCGCGCCGCCGAGGTTCATCGCGAAGTCCGAGAGCCCCTGGACCTGGGTCCGGTCCCCGGCCGGCGTCGCGTCGATGAGCAGGGCCGATCCCGCGACCAGCCCGCACGACCAGCCCACGCCCAGCAGCACGAGCCCGACCGTGAGCCGTCCCGAGTCGTCGCTGGGCGCGCCCGCGACGACCACGGCCGACGCCAGCAGGACCACCCCGCCCACCGCGAGGACGCGCGCGTGCCCCACCCGGTCGGCAGCCCACCCGATCACGGGGCTGAGCACGTACATGCCCGCGATGTGCGCGCTGATGACGATCCCGATGACCTGGAGGCTCGCACCGCCGTGCCCCATGTGCACCGGGGTCATGGACATGAGCCCGACCATCACGAGGTGGCTCACGACGATCGCCGCGAGCGCGAGCTGCGCGGTCGCCGACGCGCGGATCACGGCCCACCCGGCCGCGAGGCCCGCGCGGAAGCCGGGGCGCGCGGGGGTCGGGGCGGCGACCACGTCCGCCTCGGGGGGTACGTCCTCGCCGCCCGACGGCGCAGCCTCCTCGGCAGCGCCCGCACGGGTCCCGCTCGTCCCGGGCCGCGACTCGGCGGTCTCGGCGGATCCGGCCGCTGCTCGCGCGGCCGCCACGTGCAGCGGGTCGGGACGGAGCAGGACCCAGACGGACGCGGCGGCCGCGGCGAACGCCAGGGCTGCGACGAGGAGGGGTGCGGCCGACGTGCCGTGCGCGCCGTGCTCCCCGGCCGGGCCGGGCAGGAGACCGAGCTTCTCGGTCGCCCCGGCGAGGTTGGGGCCGAGCACCGAACCGATCGTCGTCGCCCAGATCACCACGGACAGGTCGGTGGCCCGCCGCTCGGGCCGGGCCAGGTCGGTCGCGGTGAAGCGTGAGGCGAGCCCCGTCGCCGAGCCCGCCCCGAACAGCAGCATCCCGGCGAGCAGCAGCGGCCAGGTCTGGAGCAGGGTCGCGGTCGCCGCGAGGGCGGCCCCCAGGAGGGCGACGACGTAGCCCGTCGTGAGCGACCGGCGTCGGCCGTGGCGCTCGGCCAGGCGCGAGAGCGGCAGGGCGACGAGCGCGGCGCCGACCACGGCCGTCGTCTGCGCCAGCCCGGCGATCGCGTCGGAGCCGGACAGCTCGGACGCGATCAGAGAGCTCACCGAGATCCCGGTCGCGACCCCGATCCCGCCGAAGACCTGGCTCGCGGCCAGGACCGAGACGGTCCGCCGCTGGATGCGGTCGACGGGGAGGCCGTCAGGTCCGGGAAGAGGATCAGGAGTCACCCGGGCAGCGTATCGACGCAGGGGTCACGCCCGTCCCGGCACCACCGGCCGGGCACGGTCGTGCGGCACCGCACCGTCGCGAGGCGCGGGACCCTCGAGCACCCGCAGGACGGCCCGCACCGCCTCGCGGCCGGCGCGGTTCGCCCCGATCGTCGACGCGCTCGGCCCGTACCCGACGAGCTGGACGCGCGGGTCGGCGACCACGGTCGGCCCGTCCATGACGATCCCGCCGCCCGGCCCGCGCAACCCCAGCGGCCCGAGGTGGTCGAGCGCGGCCCGGAAGCCCGTGGCCCACAGGATCACGTCGGCGCCCTGGTGCGTGACACCGTCGGGACGGACCCCCTCGTCCCACGCGACGCCGTCGGGCACGACGCGCGAGAACATGGGCAGGCGGCGCAGGACGCCCGAGGCGATCCCCGCCTCGTAGACCGGCGTGAGCGGCAGGCCCGTGACGGACACGACGCTCTCCGGGGCGAGGCCCGCGCGCGTGCGCTCGTCGACGAGCGCGACCGCGTCGCGCCCCCGGTTCTCGTCGAACGGACCGCCGACCCACACGGGCTCGCGCCGCGTGACCCACGTGGTCGAGGCCGCGTGCGGCGCGATCTGGAGCAGGAACTGCGTCGCGGACGCGCCCCCGCCCACGACGACCACGCGCCGGCCCGCGAAGTCCTCGGCCCGCCCGAAGTCGTGCGTGTGGAGCTGCGTGCCCGCGAACGTCTCACGGCCCGGATACCAGGGCCAGAAGGGCTTGGTCCAGGTCCCGGTCGCGTTCACGAGCGTCCGGGCACGCCAGGTCACGGGCCCCTCGGGCGTGGTCGCCTCGACGAGCAGCGCACCCGTCGCAGGGTCGTCGCGCACCTCGCGCACCGAGACGGGTCGTAGCACGCGCAGGTCGTTGACCTGCTCGTACGCCCCGAAGTACCGCCCGACGGCGGTGCTCGCGCTCTCGCGCGGGTCGCCCGGGTCCAGGGCCAGCCCGGGCAGGTCGTGCACCGCGTGCGTCTGCGCCATGGTGAGCGACGGCCAGCGGAACTGCCACGCGCCACCTGGTGCGGGCGCCCCGTCGAGCACCACGAAGGTGCGCTGGTCACCCCGGGAGGCACCGTCGTCAGGTCCGGCGGACACGAGCCCGTCGAGACCGAGCGGCACGAAGCCGCGCCGCCTCAGGTGGTACGCGGCCGAGAGCCCGGCCTGCCCCGCGCCCACCACGAGGACGTCGACGTCGACGGGCCGTGGCTGGTCGACGTGCCTGGTCGTCGAGAGGTGGTGTGCCGGTGCAGAGGTGCTCACACCCGTACCAACCGCGCGGGCCGCGGGACTCATCCACGGCACGGCCGTGACGCACCGCACAGCGCGACGGCACGCGTGGGGACACCCCGTGAACGTCCCGTGGACCTTGGCGGCCACCTGGGCGTTCGCCCGGTGGAACCTGTGCACGGCGGGCACCCTGGAGGAGTGAGTCCGTCCTACGCCCTCCCCGGCGCAGTCCCGCTGCCCGAGCCCGACACCGCACCGACCCTGCCCCCTGCCGTGCTGCGCGAGCTCGCGGGGCGCAGCGACTGGGTGTCCTCGTGGTGGACGGTCGGTCTGCTCGCGGCCGCCGGCGTCCTGGTCGCCGGGCTCGTGGTCTGGGACCGGCGGCGACGGACGGCACGCCACGCAGGCGGTCCCGGCAGGCCGCGCGGCGCGTGGCGCGCCTGGGCCGGGACGGTCGCGTCGGGGCTCCTCGTGGTCCTGTCGGTGTCGGTCGCGGTCAACGCCTACGCGGGCTACGTCCCCAACGTCGCGGCGTTCCGCACCACCATGGCTGGGTGGGGCCTCGTCGACCCGCCGCCGAGCCACCGCGACAAGCCCTCGGAGCGCGCGGGGTCGTCGGCGACGGGCTCGGTGACCTCGACGCCGCTGCCGGCCACGGACCTGCGCATGGCCGACGGCATCACGTGGGTCTACACGCCGCCGGGCTTCGACCCCTCGGCGTCGACGCGGTACCCCGTCGTCTACCTCTTCCACGGCAGCCCCGGTCAGCCGAGCGACTGGTTCGCGGCGGCCGACAGCGCCAACGTCATGGACACGCTGCTCGCGGCGCAGCTCGTCCAGCCCATGATCCTCGTCGCGGTCGACGTCAACGGGACCGGCCCCTCGTCGCGCGACACCGAGTGCCTGGACTCGACGACGGGCGGCGCGCAGGTCGAGACCTACGTGACCGACGTCGTGATCCCGTGGGTCGACAGGACGCTGCCGACGGTCCCGGACCGCGAGCACCGCGCGATCGGCGGGATGTCGTCGGGCGGGTTCTGCGCGCTCAACCTGGGGCTGCGCCACCTCGACACGTTCAGCGCGATCATGGCCCTCGAGCCCTACGGCGACCCGGGCGGCGGGGGGCGCGCGATGCTCGCGACCCAGGAGGAGCTCGACGCCAACTCCCCCAGCCACTACATCCCGACCATGGACTTCACGGCGCCCGTCGCGGTCTTCCTCGACGGCGGTTCCGAGGCCCCGCGGTTCGACCGCGAGGCGAACCGCCGGCTGGCCGCCGCCCTCACCGAACGCGGTCAGACCGTCGCGCTGCGCGAGGAGCCCGGCCAGGGGCACACGTGGGCCATGGTCCACGCGGGCCTGCCCTACGGGCTGGAGTTCGTCTCGGAGCACCTGGCCCAGCCCTGAGCCGGTGCGTCCGCCCGGTTGTGATGGGATGGAGCCATGCACTCCCCTCTCGAGATCGGCCCGCTCGACCCGGCCACCGCGGACGATGTCCGCGCCCTGGCGGCCGCCGCCCGCGAGTCCGACGGCGTCGCCCCCCTCTCCGAGCAGCCGCTCCTGCGCCTCGGCGTCGACGACGAGGACCTCACGCACGTGGTCGCGTACGACGGTGCGGGCACCGTCACGGGGTACGCACAGATCGACCGCGGAGGGGACGTCGCGAGCGCCGAGCTCGTGGTGCACCCGGCCGCGCGCCGGCGTCGGACCGGCCGCATGCTGCTGCGCACCGCGCAGCGCGACGCGACCCTGCCCGCCCGCTCGGGCGAGCCCGGCCAGCACGGCCGCACGCTGCACGTGTGGGCGCACGGCGACCTCCCCGCGGCGCGCGCGTTCGCGGCCGACGCGGGGCTCGTCGTCGTGCGCGAGCTGTGGAAGATGGGCCTGGACCTGCGCCCGGGGACGTGGGAGCGTCCCGAGGTCCCCGCGGGCCTGCGGCTGCGCACGTTCCGCCCCGGGCCCGACGACGCGGCCTGGCTCCGCGTCAACGCGCGCGCCTTCGCGCACCACCCCGAGCAGGGCCGCCTGACCCAGGCCGACCTCGACGCCCGGCTCGCCGAGGACTGGTTCGACCCCGAGGGGTTCTTCCTGCTCGAGCGCGAGGACGGGTCGCTCGCCGGGTTCCTGTGGACCAAGGTGCCCACGGACCAGGCCGGGTCCTCGGACGCGCCCGTGCGCGAGGGTGAGATCTACGTCGTCGGCGTCGACCCCGACGCCCAGGGCGAGGGGCTCGGGAAGGTGCTGACCGCCGTCGGGCTCGCGCACCTCGCGGCCCAGGGCCTCGACCGCGCGGTCCTCTACGTCGACGGCGACAACACCGCAGCGACCCGCACCTACCTCGGCGCGGGCTTCGGCAAGGACACCGTGGACGTGCAGTACGGCCCGCCGGCTGTGCATCCCGTCACCCAAAGTTCACCGAGTGATGCCACCATGAAGCCATGACCGACTCCACCGTCCGTCCCGGCGTCCGGACCCCCGCGCGCCCGGACCAGCAGCCGGAGGCTTCTCGCGACGCCCGTCCCCGGCCCGCCCTCGACCCTGAGCTCGCGGCGCACATCGCCGAGCACATCGCCGAGGAGGAGCCCGTCACGGGGACCGTCGACAAGGAGGTGCTCAGTGCCGAGCCCCTGCCCGCCGACCGGTTCGCGGACCGCGAGCTGAGCTGGCTCGCGTTCAACCAGCGCGTGCTCGAGCTCGCCGAGGACGAGAACCAGCCCCTGCTGGAGCGCGTGCGCTACCTCGCGATCTTCGCGTCGAACCTCGACGAGTTCTTCATGGTCCGGGTCGCAGGCCTCAAGCGACGCATCGCGACCGGGCTCGCCGTGACGGCCGCCTCCGGTCTCACGCCGCGCCAGGTGCTCGACGCGATCAGCGAGCGTGCGCACGAGCTCATGGCCCGCCACGCCGCGGTGTTCGCCGACCAGGTGCAGCCCGCGCTGGCGACCGAGGGCATCTCGCTGCTGCGCTGGGAGGACCTCGACACGCGCGAGCAGGAGCGCCTGCACAAGTTCTTCCGCAAGCAGATCTTCCCCGTGCTCACGCCCCTGGCCGTGGACCCCGCGCACCCCTTCCCGTACATCTCGGGGCTCTCGCTCAACCTCGCGGTCGTCGTGGTGAACCCGACGACGGGCAAGGAGCACTTCGCGCGCGTCAAGGTGCCGCCGCTGCTGCCGCGCTTCATCGCGGTCGACTCGCGCGGCCGGCCCTCGGCACCCAGCACGCAGGCCGCAGACCCCGACAAGGGCCCCACGTCGTTCGTGCCGCTCGAGGACGTCATCTCCCAGCACCTCGACCACCTCTTCCCGGGCATGGAGGTGCGCGAGCACCACACGTTCCGCGTGACCCGCAACGAGGACGTCGAGGTCGAGGAGGACGACGCGGAGAACCTGCTCCAGGCCATGGAGAAGGAGCTGCTGCGTCGCCGGTTCGGCCCGCCCGTGCGCCTCGAGATCGCCGACGGGATCAGCCCGCGCATCCGCCAGCTGCTCGTGCGCGAGCTCGACGTCGCGGACGACGAGGTCTACAAGCTGCCTGCGCCGCTCGACTTCACGGGCCTCAACCTCATCGCCGACCTGGACCGTGCGGACCTGCACTACCCGCGGTTCGTGCCGACCACGCACCGCTTCCTCGCCGAGGTGGAGAGCGCCAACCCGACCGACGTGTTCGCCGCGATCCGCGAGCGCGACATCCTGCTGCACCACCCGTACGACTCGTTCTCGACCTCGGTCCAGACGTTCCTCCAGCAGGCCGCCGCGGACCCCAACGTGCTCGCGATCAAGCAGACGCTGTACCGGACGTCGGGCGACTCGCCCATCGTCGACGCCCTGATCGACGCGGCCGAGGCCGGCAAGCAGGTCCTCGCCCTGGTCGAGATCAAGGCGCGCTTCGACGAGCAGGCCAACATCTCGTGGGCACGCAAGCTCGAGCAGGCGGGCGTGCACGTCGTGTACGGGATCGTCGGCCTCAAGACGCACTGCAAGCTCTCGCTCGTGGTCCGCCAGGAGCCCGAGGGGCTCGTGCGCTACTGCCACGTGGGCACGGGCAACTACAACCCCAAGACCGCGCGCCTCTACACGGACCTCGGGCTGCTCACCGCGGACCCCGAGGTCGGCCAGGACCTCACGCGCCTGTTCAACCAGCTGAGCGGCTACGCACCCCAGTCGAGGTTCCACCGGCTGCTCGTCGCGCCCCGCTCGGTGCGCTCGGGCCTCGTCGAACGGATCGAGCGCGAGGCGGTCGCAGCCCGCGAGGGCCGCGACGCGTGGGTCAAGTTCAAGGTCAACTCGGTCGTCGACGAGACCATCATCGACGCCCTGTACCGAGCCTCGCAGGCCGGGGTGAAGGTGGACCTCGTGGTCCGCGGCATCTGCGCGATCCGCCCCGGGGTGCCCGGGCTCAGCGAGAACATCCGCGTGCGGTCCATCCTGGGCCGGTTCCTCGAGCACTCGCGCATCTTCGCGTTCGCCAACTCGGGCGGCCCGGCCATCGCAGACGGTCCCGAGTCCGGCCCCGAGGTCTTCATCGGGTCGGCCGACCTCATGCACCGCAACCTCGACCGCCGCGTCGAGACGCTCGTGCGGCTCGTCGACCCGGACCAGATCACGAACCTGCTCGACCTCATCGACATCTCGATGGACAGCGGCACGGCGTCCTGGCACCTGCAGGCGGACGGGACGTGGGTGCGGCACTCGACCGGACCCGACGGCCCGTTGACCGACATCCAGTCCACCCTCATCACCCGACAACGCCGTCGTCTGGGCATGGGTCAATGAGCTCTCCGTCCTCGTTCGCACCGCTCGTGGACACCCTCGGCCCCACCCACGTCCCGCACGCCCCCGTGATCGAGTCGGCGGGAGGGCTCGTGTGGCGCGTGCGCGACGGCGAGCTCCAGGTGCGGCTCGTCCACCGGCCACGCTACGACGACTGGTCGTGGCCCAAGGGCAAGCTCGACCCGGGCGAGACCTTCCAGACCGCCGCCGTGCGCGAGGTCGCCGAGGAGACCGGCAAGCCCGTGATCCTCGGCGTCCCGCTGCCCGGGCTGCAGTACCTGACCCCGGAGGGGCGCGTGAAGCGCGTGCACTACTGGGCCGCGCAGCAGGCCAAGCGCGTGCGCGACGCGGGCCCGCTCGCCGCGCGCGCCCCCGTGCCCCCGGTGTCGCCCGACGAGATCGACGCGACCGAGTGGCTCGGCGTCGAGGAGGCCGCACGCCGGGTGACCCGCAAGGCAGACCGCGGTCCGCTCGCCGCGCTCGTCGAGGAGTACACGCACGGACGGCTCTCGACCCGGGTCGTCGTGATCGCCCGGCACGGCAAGGCCGTGACCCGGGCCGCGTGGCACGGGGCCGAGCAGGACCGGCCGCTCACGCCCGCCGGGCACGCGCAGTCCGTCGCGCTGGTTCCCGTGCTCGCGGCCTACGGGGTCAACACCGTGGTGACGAGCCAGTGGGACCGCTGTGCCCAGACCATCGCGCCCTACGCGCAGGCCGCCCGGCTCGAGACCCTCTCGATCGACCACCTGACCGAGGCGCAGCACGAGCGGTCCCCCTCGCGCGTGGCACGCACCGTGCGCGAGCTGCTCGAGTCGCAGCGCTCGACCGTGCTCTGCACGCACCGGCCCGTCCTGCCCACGGTCCTCGACGTCCTGGGTCAGCACTCACGCCGCCCCGTGGCCAACGCCCTGCCGACACGGGACCCGTTCCTGGAGCCGGGAGAGATGCTCGTGGCGCACGTCGCGGACACCCCCAAGGGGCCGCGCGTGCTCGCGGCAGAGAAGGTCGCACCGCCGCTGCACTAGGTCGACACGTCCCTCCCCGTCCGAGCGCACGTCACGGCCGACGGCGCGCCGCCTC
>NZ_JBHXBO010000143.1:0-10457 GCF_042726775.1 Oerskovia sp. NPDC060287 | reverse complement strand
CCCCTCGGACGAGGGGCGCGCACCACGTCGTCACTTGGACTCGTCGGCCTCTTCGGCGATGACCTCGGCCTCGGCGACGACCTCGGCCTCAGCGGCGGCCTCGACGGCGACCTCAGCGACCTCGGCAGCAGCCTCGGCGACGACCTCGGCCTCGGCGGCAGCCTCGACGGCGACCTCAGCGACGACCTCAGCAGCGGCTGCGGTCTCGACAGCGGCCTCGGCCTCGGAACCGGCGAGGAGCTCGCGCTCCCACTCGGCGAGGGGCTCTGCCTCGGTGGCCGTGCCGGCCTCGGCGCCCGTGCGGCCCGAGTGGCGCTGGAGCAGGCCCTCGGCGGCGGCGTCGGCGATCACGCGGGTGAGCAGCGTGACAGCGCGGATCGCGTCGTCGTTGCCCGGGATCTTGTAGTCGACGACGTCGGGGTCGCAGTTGGTGTCCAGGATCGCGACGATCGGGATGCGCAGCTTGCGCGCCTCGTCGACGGCCAGGTGCTCCTTGTTGGTGTCGACGATCCACACGGCGGAGGGGACCTTCGCCATGTCGCGGATGCCACCCAGGGTGCGGGTCAGCTTGTCCTTCTCGCGACGCAGGACGAGGAGCTCCTTCTTGGTGAGACCCGAGGCTGCGACGTCGTCGAAGTCGATCTCCTCGAGCTCCTTCATGCGCTGCAGACGCTTGTGCACCGTGGTGAAGTTGGTGAGCATCCCACCGAGCCAGCGGTGGTTCACGTAGGGCATGCCCACGCGAGCGGCCTGCTCGGCGACGGGCTCCTGCGCCTGCTTCTTGGTGCCGACGAAGAGGATCGTGCCACCGTGGGCGACGGTCTCCTTGACGAACTCGTACGCGCGGTCGATGTAGGACAGCGACTGCTGCAGGTCGACGATGTAGATGCCGTTGCGCTCCGTGAAGATGAATCGCTTCATCTTCGGGTTCCAGCGGCGGGTCTGGTGTCCGAAGTGGACTCCGCTGTCGAGGAGCTGGCGCATGGTCACGACGGCCATGGCACGTCCTTTCAGGCGTGACGCGGGATCCTCCCGCTGCTCACGCTCGTTCGTCCGACCGGGCGCGCGGCGTCCGGTCGGTGCTTTCGGTTGTCGGTGCGGGCCGGGATTGGCCGTGCACCCCTGGCGTCACACCGCCGGGCGACGCCGGACCCTGGCGAACGAGGATCCGGACCGTTGTCGTGGCAGCCCCTGCCACTGGCCCTGACGGGCCGGGAGGCGGGGAAGTGACGCGCGAAGTCGACGGCGCGCAGCGGGGGCCCGGGCGTCTCCGACGGACTCCGCCGGAGGTGCTGGTGGGCCGTCCGAATGAACGTGCCGATCGCGGCGTTAAGTCTACCTGATGCGCGGCCCCGGCCGGACCTGTCCACAGGTCCCGCCCGATCGGCCCGGTCCACAGGCCCGGGCGCCGACGCCCCACACGCACCGGCGGTGCGCGATGCTCGGCCCGTGCCCGCCATCCTTCCACGCCCCGCCCGCCTCTCCGCCGTCGTCGCCGGAGCCCTCGTGCTCGTCCTGGTCGCGCCGCCCGCTCCCCTCGCGCGAGGAGCGACGGCGCCCGCTCCTGCGAGCGACGCGTGGGTCGCGCCCGTCGTCGGTGAGCCCGTCGTGCTGCGTCCGTTCCTCCCACCCGACCAGGACTGGCTCGCCGGTCATCGCGGCGTCGACCTCGGCGCGGCACCCGGCGACGCGGTCGTCGCGCCCGAGGCCGGGGTCGTGACGTTCGCCGGGACGGTCGTGGACCGAGGCGTCGTCGTCGTGCTGCACGACGACGGGCTGCGCACCTCGCTCGAGCCCGTCACGGGGAGCGTGGCCCCGGGGACGAGGGTGGGGCGCGGTGAGGTCGTCGGGACGCTCGAGGGCGGTCACGGCGGGGGTGGTGGGAACGAGGCGGCCGCCGCCGGGCACTGCCTGCCGTCCTCGTGCCTCCACTGGGGTGTCCGGCGGGGTGAGGTCTACCTGGACCCGCTCACCCTGCTGGCGCCCCGAGAACCGATCGTGCTGCTCCCGCTGCGCTGAGCCTCGCCGCAGCGTCCCCCGGCGAGGTCACGCCCGCGGGAACGCCTGCTCGAACGATGCCCGCAGGCGGTCTGCGCTGACGTGCGTGTAGCGCTGCGTCGTGGAGAGCGTCGCGTGCCCGAGCACCTCCTGGACGCTGCGCAGGTCGGAGCCGCCCTGGAGCAGGTGCGTCGCGGCGCTGTGCCGCAGGTCGTGCGGCGTCACGTCGTCGACGCCCGCGAGCGCCGCGAGCCGGTGCACGGTCTCTCGTGCCTGCCGCTGGCCCCACCGGTGTCCTCGGTCCCCCAGGAGGAGTGCCGGACCGGAGTCCGCGACGGCGAGCGCGGGGCGACCGGCGTCGAGCCAGCGACGGATCGCCCGACCGGCGGGCACCCCGAACGGGACGACCCGCTCCTTGTCGCCCTTGCCGACCACGCGCAGCGTGCGCTCCCCCAGGTCCACGTCGTCGACGTCGGTCCCGACGAGCTCGGCGACGCGCACGCCCGAGGCGTAGAGCAGCTCGAGAGCAGCCCACTCGCGCAGCCGGGCAGGGTCACCGTCGGCGGCCGACGCGCGGGCCGTCTCCATGAGGTGCGCGGCGGAGTCGACCGCGAGGACCGTCGGCAGGTGACGCGGCACACGGGGGCTCGCGAGGCGCAGGGCGGGGTTCTGCGCGGTGCGCCCGGTGCTGGTCGTCCAGGCGAAGAACGCTCGCGCGGCCGCGCCGCGCCGGGCCATGGTGGTGCGCGCCAGGTCCCGCGCGCCGAGGTCGGCGAGCCAGTCGCGCAGCACGGCGATGTCGACGTCGTCGAGATCCCGGACACCCGTCCCGACGGCACGCTCCAGGAGCGAGCGCACGTCGCCCGTGTAGGCGCGCACGGTGTGTGCGGAGAGGCCGCGCTGCACGGCCAGGTGCTCCTCGAACGCGGCGACCGCAGCGGTCAGCCCGGCCGGCAGGTCCGGCACGGCCTGCGCCGTCCCGGGTCCGCTCGGCCCTGCCGCCTCGGCGCCGTGCGGACGCTTCTCGGAAGTGCTCATGTGCCCAGTCTCGCGGAGCACCCGCACCAGGACGGGTCTGCCACGCCCGGCGGCACTATCCGCCGAGCCTGCGCCACCTCCCGCCCGACTGCTCGGCGAGACCGACGAGCTCGAGGTGGCCGAGCCCCCCGAGCGTCTCCTGGCTGCCCAGCCCGGCCGTCCGGGCGACCGACTCGACCGGGACGTGGGCACGCAGCGGGAGCGCGTCCCAGAGCCGACGGCCCACCTCGTCGAGGCCGTCCTGGGGCTCGCTGCGCCCCTCGCCGACCGGGGCCGCGTCGGTCCCCGCCCTGCCACCCAGCTCGGCGGCCTCGGCGGCGTCGGTGACGCAGACGGCCTTCGCGTCCCGGAGCAGCCGGTGGCACCCTCCCGAGGCCATCGACGTGACCGGTCCGGGAACTGCACCGACGGGACGCAGGAGCGCAGCTGCGTGCGTGGCGGTGCTCAGGGCGCCTGAGCGCCAGGCCGCCTCGACCACGACGGTCGCTCCGGAGAACGCGGCGATGAGCCGGTTGCGGTGCAGGAAGCGCACACGGCTCGGGACCGAGCCCGGCGGCACCTCGCTGATCACGCTCCCCTGCTCCAGGACGGCGCGCAGCAGGTCGGTGTTGCCCGCCGGGTAGAGGCGGTCCGCTCCGCCGGCGAGGAACGCGACGGTCTGCCCTGCGGCGGCAAGAGCGCCTCGGTGCGCGGCGGCGTCGATCCCGTAGGCGCCTCCCGAGACGACCGTGAAGCGACGGTCGACCAGGCCCACGGCGAGGTCTGCTGCGACGTGCCGCCCGTAGTCCGTGCAGGCGCGCGCCCCCACGAGCGCGAGCGAACGCCCCGAGAGCGCCGCGAGGTCGTCGCGACCACGGACCCAGAGCGCGAGCGGGGCCTCTGCACCCAGGTCGTCGAGCGCGGCCGGCCACCGCGGGTCCTCCGGGACCACGAGGCGGCCGCCGATCCGGCCGAAGGCGCCCAGCTCGCGCGCAGGGTCCAGGCCGGGCAGCCGTCCTCGCCACCGCTCGACCGCGCGCACGAGCCGGTCTCCTGCGGGCCGCTCGTCGCGTCCCTCGAGCACTCCCAGCGCCAGCCGGCGGGGGTCGTCGACGACCTCGTAGAGCCAGCCGAGCGAACCAGCGGCCCCGAGGTGCGTGACGAGTGCGCCCGCGACCTGGTCCCCCGGCTCGGCGATCCGGCTCCACGCCGCACGCGCGAGCAGCGGGTCGGTGAGGTCGAACGAGGCACGGCTGCGCTCACCCATGGTGCCCCCTGGTCCGCAGCGCGAGGCCCTGCCCCACGTCCGACCGGGTGGGCGCAGCGCGCCCAGCGAGGTCCGCGACGGTCCAGGCGAGGCGCAGCACGCGGTCCGCCCCGCGCAGCGAGAGCGTCCCCCGGTCGAGCGCGGTGTCGACGTCCGCCAGCAGACCCCGTCCCGCGCCCAACCGTTCGCGCAGCCACGTCCCTGGTACCTCGGCGTTCGTCGACCACGGGGTCCCCGCCAGCCGCGCCCTGGCCGCGGCCCGTGCTCCCGCGACACGCACCGCGACCGTCGCGCTCGTCTCTACGTCCCCCTCGCCCGCGCGGTCCACGCGGGAGACGGGCCGCACCTCGACCTGGACGTCCACGCGGTCGAGCAGCGGCCCCGAGAGGCGTGCGAAGTACCGGCGGCGGACGACCGGGGTGCACTGGCACTCGAGCCCCTTGCCGATCGCGAGCCCGCACGGGCACGGGTTCGCGGCGAGCACGAGCTGGAAGCGTGCCGGGTAGCGCGCCGAGCCCGCGGCCCGGTGGATCACGAGCTCGCCGTGCTCGAGCGGCTGCCGCAGCGTCTGGAGCACCCTGGAGCCGAACTCGGGGGCCTCGTCGAGGAACAGGACCCCGCGGTGCGCCCTCGAGGCGGCACCGGGCCGGGGCAGCCCTGACCCTCCCCCGACGATCGAGGCGGGGGTCGCCGTGTGGTGGGGGTCCTCGTAGGGCGGGCGCCGGACGAGGCCCTGGCCGGGGTCGAACACCCCCGCGACCGAGTGGACCGCGGTCACCTCGACGGCCTCGGCGTCGTCGAGGTCCGGCAGGATGCTCGTGATCCGCGACGCGAGCATGGTCTTGCCCGCACCCGGTGGTCCGACGAGCAGCAGGTGGTGGCCTCCTGCTGCGGCGACCTCGACGGCTCGTCGGGCCTGCTCCTGCCCCAGGACGTCCCGCAGGTCTCCCTCGGCGCGGAGCGGCCGGTCGACCCGCGGTGCGCGCGAGGCGGCCGAGGGCAGGACCATTCCGGGGAGCTCGGCGCCGTAGAGGGCCGCGACCTCGGCGAGGCTCGCGACGCCGACGACGCGCGCCCCGGGCACGAGACGCGCTTCCTGCGCGTCCTCCAGCGGCACGACGACGTCGCACAGCCCCGCCGCCACCGCGGCGGCCACGGCGGGGAGCACCCCGCGCACGGGCTGCAGCCGACCGTCGAGCCCGAGCTCGCCGATGTGCACGACCTTCTCCGGGTCGGACACGGAGATCTGGCGGGCACCGGCCAGCATCGCGACGGCGATGGCCAGGTCGAAGCCCGAGCCGGACTTCGGCAGCGACGCGGGTGACAGGTTGACCGTGACCTTGCGCTGGGGCCACGCGATGCCGGACGAGGCGATCGCGGCCCGGACCCGGTCGCGAGACTCGGACAGGGCAGCGTCCGGCAGGCCCACGAGCGTGAACCCGGGGACCGAGGCCGCCAGGTGCGCCTGGACCTCCACGACGTGGCCCGAGAGCCCGACCAGCGACACCGCGAACGTGGTGCCGAGCGTCATCAGCTGACCCCCACGAGATGCTCGACCTGCGCGGCCCCCGCCTGCGGGAGGACGACGGCCACGACGTCGATCCGGACCGAGGCCGGTCGCACCGGGTGGGTGGCCATCCACTCACCGGTGAGGCGACGCAGCCGCGCGATCTTGTCCTGGGTCACGGCCTCGGCGGGGTGCCCGTAGGCCGTGCCTCGTCGGGTCTTGACCTCGACGACGACGAGCACGTCGCCGTCCCTGGCCACCACGTCGAGCTCGCCCCGGGTGCCGCGCCAGTTGCGGTCGAGCACGACCCACCCGGCCTCGACCAGGTACCGCGCGGCGATCTTCTCCCCGTACCGACCGACAGCGTCCTTCGCTCCCATGTCCCACCTCCGGGCCACACCCTGACGCACTCAGGGGTGGTGCGGGGCTCGGGAACGCGGGGCCTGTGGACGACGCCCGCAGGCGGGCACCTGTGCACGGCTCGACGCCGCCGCCGACCGCTAGAGCTGGAGCTCGGCCTTCGCCAGCTCCTCGACGTTCACGTCCTTGAACGTCACGACGCGCACCGACTTCACGAAGCGGGCCGACCGGTAGACGTCCCAGACCCACGCGTCGGCCAGCCGCAGCTCGAAGTACACCTCTCCGGCGGCCGAGCGGACCTGGAGGTCCACCTGGTTCGCGAGGTAGAAACGTCGTTCGGTCTCGACCACGTAGGAGAACAGGCCCACCACATCGCGATACTCGCGGTAGAGGGCCAGCTCCATCTCGGTCTCATAGTTCTCGAGGTCTTCGGCGCTCACTGGACCATCATGGACCATCGGCGGACCGAACCCGGGACGCGCAGCCGCGCACGCCCGCCTCGGGCGCGTCGCCCGTCGTCGCTCCTCAGGCCCCGTCCTGCTCGGGGAGCCGCCAGCTGCGCCGGTGCTGCGGCGTCGGGCCGTGGGCCTTGAGGGCCTCGACGTGCACGGCCGCGCCGTACCCCTTGTTGCCGTCCCAGCCGTAGGCCGGGTACTGCCGGGCGAGCCCCGTCATGAGGCCGTCGCGCTCGCACTTGGCGAGCACGCTCGCCGCCGCGACCGACGCGCACTGGAGGTCGGCCTTGACCAGCGTCCGCACGGCCGGGTCCGGCAGCGCGCCCAGGTCGTCCTCGGGGTCGAGGTCGAAGGCCTCGAAGAGGTCGACCGTGGGGCGGGTCAGCCAGTCGTGCTTGCCGTCGAGCAGCACGGCGTCGACGGGCCCGAGCGAACGGCGGACCTGGGCGAGCGCACGGCGACCGGCGAGCCGGAGCGCGACCACGATCCCGTGGGCGTCGATCTCCGCGGGGCCGGCATGACCGACCGCCCAGGCGAGCCCCCACTCGCGGACGGCGGGCAGCATCGCCTCGCGTGCCGCGGGCGTCAGCATCTTGGAGTCCGTCAGCCCCTCCGGGAACGTACCCGTGGTCAGGTCGACCACGACGACACCCACGCTGACCGGGCCGGCGAGCGCTCCGCGCCCGACCTCGTCCATGCCGGCGACGAACCGCGCCCCCGAGTCGAGCATCGAGCGCTCGTGGCGCATGGTCGGCGGCACCGGTCCGGTCGCCCGCTTGGCGGGCGCCTTGCGGGGCTTCTTCGCGGCTGCGGGGCGCGCACCGAGATCGGTCGTCACGGCTCCGGCACCTCCGCGAACACGTCGCCCGGGTTGCGCATGAACGTGAAGTCGCTCAGGGGCCAGACCTTGACGAACGCGGTCCCCACGACGTTGCTGATCGGCACGAACCCGCCGCCCGGCTTGCCCGTGTTGTAGCGCGAGTCGGCGGAGTGCTGGCGGTTGTCGCCCATGACGAACAGCATGCCCTCCGGGACCACGGTGTCGAAAGGGTCCTGGCTCGGGACGGAGCCAGGTTTGATGTACGTCTCGTCGATGGGCTGCCCGTTGACGCTCACGCGCCCCTGGGCGTCGCAGCACACGACCGTGTCGCCCGGGAGACCGATCACACGCTTGATGAGGTGCTCGCCCGTGTCCTGCGGGAGCAGGCCCACGAACGTCATGGCCGACGTCACGGCGTTGCCGACCGGACCGCGGTCGGGGGCGACGTACGGCGGGAGCCAGCTGCCCGGGTCCTTGAAGACGACGACGTCCCCGCGGTGGACGTCGAACACGTCGGGCACGAGCCGGGAGACCATCACGCGATCCCCCTCGACGAGGGTGTCCTCCATCGAGGCGCTCGGGATGAAGAAGGCCTGCACCAGGAACGACTTGATGAGCCACGAGAGCACCAGGGCGCTGAGGAGGATGATCGCGGTCTCGCGCACGAGCGACGGCCTGCGGGGTGCGCGGCGCGCGCCGGGCTGCTGCTCTGCCATCTCGCTCCTTGCGTGAGCACCGGTCCCCGGCAGGTCACCGGGGGCGGGTTCGGGTCGGGCTGCTGCCTGTGCGGCGCTCTCTGTCACGCGCTCACTGTGCCATTCGACGCCCGTGAGGGGAAAACGGCGCGCGCCGGGACGCCGACGGGCGGCCACCTCGAGAGGTGACCGCCCGTGAGCGTGCAGTGCGGCTGACGTGGAGTCAGGACCGGATCACTTGGCGGGAAGCGCGTCGCGCTTCTCCTTGATCTTCGCCTTCTTGCCGCGCAGCTTGCGCAGGTAGTACAGCTTGGCGCGACGGACGTCACCGCGCGTGACGACCTCGATCGTCTCGAGCGTCGGGGAGTGCACCGGGAAGGTACGCTCCACGCCGACACCGAAGCTGATCTTGCGGACCGTGAAGGTCTCGCGGACGCCGCCACCCTGGCGGCCGATGACGACGCCCTGGAACGCCTGGACGCGGGAGCGGTTGCCCTCGACGACCTTGACGTTGACCTTGACGGTGTCTCCGGCCCGGAACTCCGGGATGTCGCTACGCAGCGATGCTGCGTCGACGCTGTCCAGCGTGTGCATTGTTCTCTCCCCGCTCTGCCACAGGTCAGACGCGTTCTCGTGGCCCACCGCGAGGTGGGTCCGGTTCAGTACAAGGGTGGTGCTCGCATGAGATCGGTCGCGCACGCGGACGTGCGGTGAGCCTCCCCTGTGGCAGAGGCCCGACCGGCAGGCACCGAGGGTCTATTCTGCCACACCGCCGGGAACGGTCTCCGGAGCAGCCCCGGGTGCCGGGTTCTCGGCCGTCGCCGGGCGGCGCAGCGCGCCGTCCGCGATCTTCCACCCGAGCCCCGCCAGGAACGCCCGGTCGTGCTTGTCGAGCGTGCTCACGTCGAGCGCCTCGATCAGGTCCGGCCTGCGGGCCGCGGTCTTCTCGAGCGCACGGTCCCTGCGCCAGCGGCGGATCTTCGCGTGGTGCCCGGAGAGCAGGACGTCGGGCACCTCGAGGCCGGACCAGACGGGCGGCTTGGTGTACACGGGGTACTCGAGCAGGCCGGCCGCACCGTGCGACTCCTCGACGAGCGACTCGGGGTTGCCGATCACCCCCGGCAGCAGGCGGGCGACGGCCTCGACCATGACGAGCGAGGCCACCTCGCCGCCGTTGAGCACGTAGTCGCCGATCGAGAGCTCGCTCACGCGGTGCCCTGCAGCACGGTAGTGCTCGGCCACACGGGCGTCGATCCCCTCGTAGCGCCCGCACGCGAAGACGAGCTGGTCCTCGGTCGCGAGGGCTTCTGCGGTGCGCTGGGTGAACGTCGTGCCCGACGGCGTCGGGACCACCAGGTGCGCGGGCGCGGCCGAGGTCAGCTCGTCGATGGCCTGCCCCCACACGTCGGGGCGCATGACCATGCCCGCTCCCCCGCCGAAGGGCGTGTCGTCGACCGTGCGGTGGCGGTCCGTCGTCCAGTCGCGCAGGTCGTGCACGCGCAGGTCGAGCAGTCCTGCGACGCGCGCCTTGCCGACGAGCGACAGGTCGAGCGCGGCCAGGTACTCGGGGAAGATCGAGACGATGTCGATGCGCACGTCAGTCGTTCGTCCCGTCCGCACCGGCCGGGTCGTCGGAGTCGTCGGGGTCTTCGCCCGAGCCCGGCGTGGGCTCGGCGACCTCGAGCCGGTCCGCGTCCCGGGCGAGGAGCCCGCCCGGCGGGTCGAGCACGACGCGGCCACCGGGGACGTCGACCACGGGCACGATCGCGTGCACGAACGGCACGAGCGTGCGCGAGCCGTCGGTCTCCTTGATCACGAGCATGTCGTGGGCGGGCAGGTGCTCGAGCCCCTGGACCTCGCCGACGACCGTCCCGTCCTCGAGCTCGGCGCGCAGGCCCGCGAGCTCGTGCGGGTACCAGGCGTCCTCCTCGTCCGAGACGTCGGCCTCGACCACGAGCGTGACGCCGCGCATGCGCTCGGCAGCGGACCGGTCCGTCACGCCGGCGAAGGTCACGAGCCACTTGCCCTGGTGCAGCCGTGCGCGCTCGATCGTCAGCGGGCCCGCCTCCGCGGGCTCGGTGTCGATCGAGGACCCGACGACGAGACGTGCCTCGGGGTTGTCGGTGCGCAGGTCCAGCGCGACCTCGCCGCGCAGTCCGTGGGCGCGGCCGATACGGGCCACCGTGAGCTGCATCGTGTGCTCCTACTCGTCGTTACGTGCTCGTCGTTCCGGGGCGCGGACCGCTCGACCGGACGGGACCACCGTGGCACCGGTACGGCATCGCCGCACCCGTGCCCGGTGTCGGACAGACGACGAGGCCCGGTCCGCCGTGAGGGG
>NZ_JBHXBO010000142.1:0-10566 GCF_042726775.1 Oerskovia sp. NPDC060287 | reverse complement strand
AGGTTGCGCTCGTCCTGACGCCCAGAACGACCGCAACCTCGTGCTCGGCACCCCTCCAGCAGGCTCAGGCCTCGCCCGGCACGTGCTCCTTGGCCTCGTCGTACCCCTCGCTCCCGGGCAGCTCGCTCGGCCCGTAGACCAGGTGCACCACACCCGTGGGGAAGACCTCGGAGCGCAGCAGCCGCAAGGGGTAGATCGTGTCCCCCTCGTCGAAGAGCCGCTCCCCCTTGCGCGCCGCGACCGGGTGGACCAGGAGGCTCAGCTCGTCCACGAGCCCGGCCGCGAGGAGCTGACGGACGACCGAGATCGACCCCGCGACCAGGACCTTGGCGATGCCCGGGGTCTCCTTGAGCGTGGTCACGGCCTCGACCAGGTCGCCGTCGACCTTCTCGACGTTGCGCCACCCGAGGTCCGCGTCGCCCCGGGTCGCGACGAGCTTGCGCAGGTCGCCGAGCCGCTTGGCGAACACCGCGTCCTCCTCGCCCGCCTCCTCGCGACCGGGCCAGGCACCCGCGAAGCTGTCGTACGTGACGCGCCCCAGGAGCAACGCGTCGACGCCCGTGTAGTCCTCGTCGACCGCGGCGCCCATGTGCTCGTCGAAGTACGGGAAGTGCCACGTCGGGTCGATCTCGACGACGCCGTCGAGCGAGCTGAACAGCGTGGAGACGAGCTTGGCCATGATGAGGTCCCTTCAGGGTCTGCGGGTACGTCTGGTGAGACCGGGCGACGCTGCCGAACTCATCGGTCCCTGCCTCCCACCGTGGCACGCACCCCGGCGCGTTGCGCGCGCGGGGTGCGTGCCGCCGTCGGGCCACGTGGGCTCAGCGCCGCAGGCCCGTCGCGACCACGGCCCCGACCGTGAGGTGGAGCGCGGCCAGGAGCACGGTAGCGGACGCGCTCGCCGCACCCAGCGGACCGAGCAGGGACACCAGGAGCACGACGGCGCAGGTCACCAGCCAGGTCCGCTCACCTGGGGTCCTTCCGGCCCGCGGCGAGCCGAGCCGGCGAAGGAGCGACCGGACACCCCAACCCGCGAGACCGACGAGCAGCGCGGTGACGATCACGGCGACCGGTCCGACCACCGTGTCACCGGCCCCGCCCCGCACGACGGCCTCGACCCCGAGCGCCGTCCCGGCGCCCCACACGAGCAGCCCTGCCGCAGCGGCGAGCAACGGCACGCTCCACCCGGGCACCCTCCTCGTCCTCGTCTCGGGGCGCACGGCCCCTCGCCCCGCGGCCGGGTCGAGCCCGTCCGCGCCCGCGTCCTTCGTGCCTGCTTCGGTCCTGCCCGCATCGTCCGTGCCCATGACGCCTCCCTCGGTCAGCCGACCGAGCGGTGCTCGGGCCGGTCGCCGGCCCCTCGGCCGACGTCCCCACCGTGGCCCGCGGACCTCGGCGCCGGACCCTGCCGACGTCTTCGCCCACCACGACCGACGGCCCGCTCCCCCCTCCGAAAGTCGGTGGTGGTGGCATCGCGCCGGTTCCTACGGTGGCGGCATGAACATCCACCCGAACGATCCGTGCTCACCGCCGCGGGCCCCTTCCCGGACCGTGCTGACCGGGGCCGTGCTCGCGGTCGGCGCCCTCACCGCCCTGATGCTGTGGGGTGCCCTGCCGGACGAGCCCTGGCCGCGCGTCGTGCTCGACGTCGTCGTCGGTCTGGTCGCCGTGGCCCTCAGCCCTTTCCTGTGGTGGTCACCGCGCCGCACAGGACCGGGCCCCAGGGACGGCGCGGCGGCGCTCAGCGACCCCGTGGTGCCGGCCCTCGTGCTGGCGGCGCTCGCAGCACTGTCCCCCGCGGCGACGCCCGCATCCACGGTCGCGACGCTCGAGGTGGCCCGTCGTCGGCCCCTGCGCGTCGCGGTGCTCGTCGCCGCGGCAGGCTTCGCGGGGCACGCCGTCCAGGCGC
Source organism: Oerskovia sp. NPDC060287 (assembly GCF_042726775.1). Taxonomy (NCBI): domain Bacteria; kingdom Bacillati; phylum Actinomycetota; class Actinomycetes; order Micrococcales; family Cellulomonadaceae; genus Oerskovia; species Oerskovia sp. NPDC060287. The sequence continues at coordinate 8,657 of NZ_JBHXBO010000142.1, read as the reverse complement.
TGTGGCGCCCCACGGGCCTCCCGCTCGGGTGGTGGCTGCTGTGCGACGCCGCGGTGCACGCCGCCCTCGTCGGCTGGGGGGCGTTCGCGCAGGCCAGGGCCCAGGTCGTCGCGGACCTGCGCGAGCGGGCGCTGCGGGCCGAGCGCGAGCAGGAGCTGCGCGTGCGGGAGGCCCGCACGGCCGAGCGCACGCGGATCGCCCGGGAGATGCACGACACGCTCGCCCACCGGCTGTCGCTGCTCGCGACCGTCGCGGGGGCGCTCGAGTTCCGGCCCGACTCCCCGCCCGAGGAGGTCGCCCGCGCCGCAGGCCTGGTCCGGGAGGGCGTGAGCGCCGCGCTCGAGGACCTGCGGGACGTGGTGGGCGTGCTGCGCGCCGAGCCCGACGCGCTGCGCCCGCCGCCCGGCCCGGCCGACGTGGCACGGCTCGTCGACGAGTCCCGGCTCGCCGGTGTCGAGGTCGACTGGGAGCTGGACGGCGACCTCGGCAGGGTTCCGGCCACCGTGCAGGCCGCGACCTTCCGCGCCGTGCAGGAAGGGCTGACCAACGCCCGGCGGCACGCTCCCGGCAGTGCGGTCCGCGTCGCGGTCGTGGTCGCTCCGGGAGAGGTTCGGGTCGACGTGTCCGACGACGGCCCCTCACCCGGGCACGTCCCCACGCTTCAGGGCACGGGGACCGGGCTCGTGGGGCTCCGCGAACGAGCCGGGCTGCTGCGCGGCGAGGTGCGCGCCGGGCCGGCCCCGGAGGGTGCCGGGTTCCGGCTCACGGTGTCGCTACCGTGGGACTCATGACCCGACCCGTGCGGATCGCGATCGTCGACGACGACGCCCTGGTGCGGTCCGGCCTGCGCATGATGCTGCACGGCACGCTGGGCATCGAGGTCGTCGGCGAGGCCGCCGACGGCGCGGAGGTCCCCGGCCTCCTCGACGCCCACCCCCTCGACGTGGTCCTCATGGACCTGCGGATGCCTCGGGTCGACGGGATCACCGCGACCGCCAGGGTGCGCGCACGGACCGACCCGCCCGCCGTCGTCGTGCTCACGACCTTCGACACCGAGGACGAGGTGCTCGGCGCGCTCCGCGCCGGCGCGGTCGGGTACCTCCTCAAGGACATGCCCCCGGCCCGGATCGCGGCTGCGGTCCTCGCTGCCGCTGCCGGCGAGCCCGTGCTGTCGCCCGACGTCGCGCGACGTCTCATGGCCTCGGCCGCCTCGGTCGGTGAGGCGCGGGCACGGGCGCGGGCGTCGCTCGACCTGCTGACCGGCAGAGAGCGCGACGTCGCGCTCGCCGTCGGGCGCGGTGCGAGCAACGCCGAGGTCGGGCGCGAGCTCTACCTCAGCGTCCCGACCGTCAAGGCGCACGTGTCGAGCGTCCTCGACAAGCTGGGCCTGGAGAACCGGACACAGCTCGCCGTGCTGGTGCGGGACGCCGGAGGCGACTGACGGCTCGGGGTCACGCTGCTCAGTCCCCCGGCCACTCCCCCGTCCACCTCTGGAAGGCTCGCGCCCCGCCGCGGTCGATCAGGGCCTTGACCCCGGAGAACACCGCGCCCTGGATCAGGGCGGCGACCAAGATCTCACGCAGCGGGTACTCCGACTGCAGCGGTGTGGGTGCGTCCTTGCGGTGGCCGGGTGACACCCGCTTGTAGACCTGCTTGAAGACCTGGCCCGCGACCAGTCCGCCGATGATCGAGCTGATCAGCCCGAACGGCCGGTACAGGATCTTCGCGGCCTTGCCGTCGTGCTCCTCGGTACGGTCGGTCACGTGGTCGATCGTGGCGTCGCTCATGCTTCGACGCTAACGCCGGGGACGAGCCGTCGCAGGGTGGGCGGTGCGCGTACCGGCGACGGCGCCCAGCGGATCACGAGTCCGCCGGGACCACCACACAGCCTGCGGGGTCGAGCGCGACCCGGACCCGCTCCCCCGGTGCGGGGGCGAACGGGTGGTGCGTGGCGCCGTCGGGCACGGAGCCCGCCGACGGAGTGCCGAGCGCGACCACGCGCTGCGGGCCCGACCCCAGGTCCACCTCGACCGTGACCTCGGTGCGCCCGCGCCGGAAGGCGCTGCGGACGACGGTGCCGCTCGCGGTCCAGGCCACCACTCCGTCGGAACGGTCCCCGGCCGTGCCCGGGCCACCTCCTGACAGCGTGTCCGCGGTGCGGTGGGCAGGCACGAGCACGAGCCCCGTCGGACCGATCGCGAGCAGCTCGCCACCGGCTCCGGCACCGCCCGAAGCCTCCTGCGCGACGAACGCCTGGTACCCCAGGAACTCCGCGACCCGGCGCGACGCGGGCGCACGCCACAGGTCCTCGGGCGCCGCGACCTGGAGCAACCGGCCGGCGTCCATGACGGCCACGCGGTCGGCCACGGTGAAGGCCTCGTCGTGGTCGTGCGTCACGAACAGGGCGGTGGTCCCGGTCGCGACGAGGGCCGCGCGCAGGTCCGCCGCGAGCCGGTCGCGCAGCCCCCGGTCGAGAGCGGACAACGGCTCGTCGAGCAGCAGGAGCTGCGGCTCGGGCGCCAGCGCGCGAGCGAGCGCGACGCGCTGCCGCTCGCCACCGCTCAGGGTCGCGACGGGCCGCTGCGCGTACCCGGAGAGCCCGACGACGTCGAGCAGCTCGGCCACCCTGCCCGCGGCCGCGGACCGCTTGACGCCCGCCATCTGGAGCCCGAACGCGACGTTCCCCGCGACGTCCCGGTGCGGGAAGAGCTGCCCCTCCTGGAACATGAGCCCGAACCCGCGCCGGTGCACGGGCACGCCCGCGAGGTCGCGCCCGTCCCACGCGATGCTCCCGCCTGCGACGGGCTCGAGCCCCGCGACGGCACGCAGGAGGCTCGACTTGCCGCAGCCGCTCGGTCCCAGCAGCGCGAGCACCTCGCCCGGCGCGAGGTCGAGGCTCACTCCGCGCACGGCCGTCGTCCCGGGGCCTTTCGAGGAGGCCGGGTCGGGGTAGTGCACGACGACGTCGCGCACCGTGAGCCCTCGGCCCGCCGGGCTCCTGGTCGGGTCGCGCGGCTCGTGCGGGTCGTGCGGCTCAGCCGAGCCGTCGAGGCCTTCGCTCCGATCCACCACCGTGGCTCCGTCCATCAGAACTCTCCTGCCGAGCGGTCGCCGCGCAGGCGCTCCGCCACCATCATCACCGTTGCCGTGAGGACCGCGAGCACGACGCTCGCGGCCAGTGCCATGCCGTAGTTCTCCGCCCCGGGCCGCCCGATGAGCCGGAAGATGACCACGGGGAGCGTGGCCGCGTCGGGCCGGGCCAGGAACGACGTCGCCCCGAACTCGCCGAGCGACACCGCGAACGCGAACCCGATCGCGAGGCCCAGCGACCGGGCCGCGATGGGCCCGTCGACTGCGGCGAACACGCGGGCGGGCGACGCCCCGAGCGTCGCGGCGGCCTCGCGCAGGCGCGGGTCGATCGCGCGCAGCACGGGCAGCACGGTCCTGACCACGAGCGGGATCGCGACGACCGCCTGCGCGATGGGCACGAGCAGCCCCGAGGTCCGCAGGTCCACGTCGATGCCGAGCGGTTTGTCGAGCGTGATGAGGAACCCGAACCCGACCGTCACCGCCGAGACGCCGAGCGGGAGCATGAAGACCGAGTCGAGCGCGCTGATCGCCCGCCGACCCGTGCGCGACCGCGGACGCCGCGAGACGACGAGCGCGACGAGCCCGCCGATCACGACCGCGAGCAGGGTCGCGACCGCGGCGGTCCGGAGCGAGTTGGCCGTGGCCTCCCACACGGTCACGCTCAGGGCGTTGCGCCCGCCGGTCGTGCCGAGGTTCGCGTAGTTCGCGAGGCTCCAGCCGTCGGGGGTCTGGAACGAGCGCACGAGGAGGTTGACGAGCGGCAGGGCGATCAGGCCCAGCACGACGACGGCGGTCACCGCGAGCGGGGCCGCGTCGGCCCGCAGCCGCAGCGGCCGGGCGGCGGACGTCGCCGCGGACAGGTGGAGCGCGCGCTCGCGGCGGGTGCGGGTCCGGTTGGCGACGCTCAGCGCGACCACGACCACGACGAGCTGCACGACCGAGAGCACCGCGGCCGCGCGCAGGTCGAGGAACTGCGTGGTCTGGATCCAGATCTCGGTCTCGATGGTCCCGTACTGGACCCCGCCCAGGACGAGCACGACCCCGAACGCCGTGGCGCAGAACAGGAACACGATCGACGCGGCCGACGCGATGGCCGGGGCCAGCGACGGCAGCGTCACGGAACGGAACGCGCGCCAGGGCGAGGCGCCCAGGGCGCGAGCCGCTTCCTCGGCGCGCGGGTCGAGGTGCTCCCAGAGCCCGCCGACGGTCCGCACCACGACCGAGTAGTTGAAGAACACGAGGGCCAGGACGATCGCCCCGAACGTCCCGTCGAGCCGCAGGAACCCGAGCAGCCCGCCCTCGACCAGCAGGGAGCGGAAAGCCACCCCGACCACGACGGTCGGCAGCACGAACGGCACGGTCACGAACGCGCGCAGGAACGTGCGCCCCCGGAACCGGCACCGGTACAGCACGTACGCGCCGGGCACGCCGAGCAGCACCGAGATCACGGTCCCGAGCACGCCCTGCCACAGCGTCAGCCCGATGATCCGCCAGGTCCGCGGCTCGGAGAACACCTCGGCGAAGCCGGAGAGGTCGAGGGAGCCGTTGCTGACGAACCCGCGCGCGATCAGCGTCACGACGGGCCACGCGAAGAACACCCCGAGGAACAGCAGCGGCAGCCCGGCGGCGAGCCCCCACAGGAGGACCCGCCCGCCGCGCTGCACCGCCGCGGGCACGCCGCGGCTCACGGGCAACGTGCTCAGCCGATCACCGTCGACGTCCACGCCTTGATCCACTCGTCGCGGTGGGCGGTGATGTCGGCCGGCGCGACCTCGAAGGGCGACGGGGACAGGGGCGCGAACTCGGCCCAGCCCTCGGGCAGCTCGGTGTCCGCGTCCGCCGGGTACATGTACATGTTGTCGGCGATGTCGGCCTGGAACGCGTCGCTCACGAGGAAGTCGACGAGCTTCTTGGCGCCCTCGGGGTTCTTGGCCCCGGCCAGCACGCCCGTGTACTCGACCTGGCGGAAGCAGGTGTCGAGCAGCGCACCCGTCGTGGTCTCGGTGCCGTCCTCGGTGACCGTGAACGCGGGCGACGTCGAGTAGGACAGCACGAGGGGGCGCGGGCCCTTGCCCTCGGAGCCGGAGAAGTCGACGTAGTAGGCGTCGGACCATCCGTCAGCGACCTTGACGCCGTTGTCCTCGAGCTTGCTCCAGTAGCCCTCCCAGCCGTCCTCGCCGTAGGCGCCGACGGTCGCGAGCAGGAACGACAGCCCGGGCGACGACGTCGCGGGGTTGGTCACGACGAGCAGGTCCTTGTACTCGGGCTCGGTCAGGTCGTCGAGGGTCACGGGCTCGGGGATGCCCGCTGCCGTGAACCAGGCGTGGTCGACGTTGACGCAGACGTCGCCGAGGTCCACGGGGGTGAGCTCGCCGTCCCCGACGGCGTACTGGGCCGCCGAGTCGGCGAGGCCCGCGGGCGTGTAGGGCTCGAGCACGCCCTCGTCGATCGCGCGGGTCGCGAACGAGTTGTCGATGCCGAACACGACGTCGCCGAGCGGCGCGTCCTTGGTCAGGATCAGCTGGTTGACGAGCGCTCCGCCGTCGCCGGGAGCGACCTGCTTGACGGTCAGCCCGGACTCCTTCTCGAACGCGGCGAGGACGTCCTCGCTCACGTTGAAGGAGTCGTGCGTGACGAGCGTGACGGTGCTCGCCTCCGCGCTCGAGGTGTCGCCTGCGCCTGTGTCGGTCGACCCGGCACAGGCCGTGAGAGCCAGCGCGCTGAGCCCGCCGACGAGACCGAGGCCGATCTTGTGAGCGGGGCCGCGGCGGGTACTGATGGTGTTCACGTGTCCTCCTTGGACGTCACAGGAGGGGGACCTCGCGCACGGAAGGTCCGTGAGCGAGGCTGGAGAAGCCCGACTTCCTCCACCGGTGCTAACCGGATCAGGTTCGAGGGTCTGCGGTGGTCCGCACTCTCAGCGCCTGTTGCCCGTTGTCTCCGGGCGGTCGGCGCTCCCCTGTCGTTCACCTGCGACTTTACACCGCGGCCCGACGGCGCGGGCAGGGGTCCGGCGTGTGGTCTCGCCCGAGGCGCGCCCCGCCCGGGGCGACGGCTACGGTGGGACCTGAGCTCCGCCGTCGGGCACGTGCACGACGCGCGGCGCGCCCCGCCCGCCGCACCCTCACCAGGAGGTCCACATGGCCGAGAACGAGCAGACCCTCACCGAGAAGGTCGCGACCGTCGCCCTGACGCTGGCCGCGGGCTGGGTCGCGCAGAAGGTCGTGAGCTTCGCGTGGGCCAAGGCGACGGGGCACGACGCCCCCAAGGACCTGGACGACCCCGAGGTCGGCATCATCAGCGCCGTCACGTTCGCCGCGGCCGCTGCGGCCGCGAGCGTGTTCGCCCGCCGATTCGCGGGGCGCGAGGCCAAGCGCGTCGTGACGCGGCTCGCGGCCCGCGCGTCCTGAGACCGGGGTCGGGCGGCACCGGCGGGTCCGCACCCGCCGCGCGAGGGTCGTTCCGTAGGGTGTCTCGATGCCCTCCCTCTCTGCTGCCCGACGCCGTCGCTCACCCCTCGTCGGAGGCCTCCTCGTCGTGGGGCTCGCACTGACCGGGTGCTCGTCGTCCGGGAACGGCTCCGAGGTGCCGCCCACGCCGAGCGCGGCCGCGACCGCGGTCGCGCTGCCCGACGGCACGGTCGGCATGGCGGCCGGCTGGGTGCTCGAGCTGCTCAACGCGGACGCCTCCCCCGACGCCGCGACGCTGGACCGGCGGTTCGCCCGGTCGTTCCTGGACCAGGTGCCCGCCGCGCAGCTCGTGCCCGTCCTGGACCGGCTCCGCGCAGACCGTGAGTGGGTGCCGGTCTCGGTCGACGTGGTCGACGCGGACGAGAAGCAGGCCGCGCTGACGATCGTCGGGGCGAGCGGGCAGTACTTCACGATGCAGATCGGTGTCGATGCGGACAGCCGCATCGAGACCCTGTTCTTCGGCCCGGGCGACGACCCGCACCGCGAGCCCGCGGCGAGCTGGGACGAGCTGGGCGAACGCCTCGACGCCGTGGACGCGCAGAGCTCGCTGCTCGTGGCCCGGGTCCTGGACAACGGGACGTGCCAGGCGGTCGAAGAGGCCCCTGGCGGCACGGACCCGGACGAGGTGCTGCCGCTCGGCTCGATCTTCAAGCTCTACGTGCTGGGCGCGGTGTCGCAGGCCGTCGAGGCAGGGACGCTGACCTGGGACGACGAGCTGACCGTGACCGACGACGTGCGGTCGCTGCCCTCGGGCCAGCTCCAGGACGCGCCCACGGGCACCGTGGTCACGGTGCGCGAGGCGGCCGGGCTCATGATCTCGATCAGCGACAACACCGCGACCGACCTGCTGGTCCAGGCCGTGGGGCGTGACGTCGTCGAACGCGCGCAGGCCGAGCTGGGGCACGCCGACCCGTCCCTGAACACCCCGTTCCTGACGACCCGCGACGCGTTCACGATCGCGTGGGGCTCACCGTCGCAGGCCACCGGGTGGGCCGCGGCCGGCACCGCGGAACGGCGCGCGCTGCTCGACGCGCTGCCCGGCGGCCCCCTCGACGTCGACCCCGCGGGAGTGACCACGCCCGTGTGGCAGGACGACGTCGACTGGTTCGCGACGTCGTCGGACCTGTGCGCCGCGCACGTCTGGTTGCACGACCGCGGCGAGCAGGACCCCGTGGTCCGTGAGGTGCTCTCGGTCAACCCCGGCATCGAGGTCGACACGACGGCCTGGCCCTACGTCGCGTTCAAGGGCGGCAGCGCGCCGGGCGTCCTGGCGGGCTCGTGGCTGGCGGAGGACGCCGAGGGCGACACGTACGTCGTGACCGTGCAGCTCGCCGCCACGGACCCGGCCGTGGTCGCGGACCCGATGGTGCTGGTCGACACCGCGGAGAGCGCGTTCGCGCTGCTGGGAGGGGCTGCGGGCTCGGAGTAGGGCGTGCTGCCCCCGGGGACCGGGGCCGACCGTCGTCCTGCCGAGGATCTCCGGCGTGGGACCTACCCGCCGGGAGCCAGGTCCGCGACGGCCCTGTCGATCCGCCGCTGCCGGGTCTCGGGGGTCTTCGCGGCCTCGATCGGCTCGACCAGCGCGCGCCGACGGCTGAACGACAGCCCGTCGAACGCCGCACGCGCCTCGGCCGTGAGCGCTGCCGCGAGGTCGTCGGGCACCGTGACCTCGCGCGGTGCGTCGTCGACCTCGATCTCGACGTCCACCTCGTCGCCGCCCGACACCCTGGCGGCCACCCTGTTCTCCGCGCTGAGCGCGATCATGAACCGTCCCTGGTACGGCGCGACCGAGCTGCGGTAGGTGTGCCCGCCGAGCGTGACGCGCACCGGGACGCGCTTGCCCGCGCCGAGCGCGGTGACCACGTCGTCGGGCACGGGGAGGCCGGTGGCCGTCTTGCCGCTCTGGAGGATCGTCGTCCGGAATCGCATGGGCCGAGTTTTCCACCGGCCCGACGACGTCGCGCGCCGACCGCCCGACGCTCGCCCCGCCGTCGGCCGGGTGGGGAGCCGGGGCCGGGGCTGGGGTCCTGCGGGCCGGGCCCGGGCCGAGGTAGAACGTGCTGCGCGAGGTAGAACGCACCGCGCACTACCTCGCGC
>NZ_JBHXBO010000141.1:0-10589 GCF_042726775.1 Oerskovia sp. NPDC060287 | reverse complement strand
CCCCGTCTCCCTCTGGGAGGCGGGGCCCGTCGGCGTTCCCGGGCACGTGAGGCACGGGGACCGTCTCATGCGCTCGCCCGTGGGGTGTCCTGGCGTGCCTGTGGGCCCCGTCTGGGCGGCCGTGCCACCTCGGCGGAGCGTTCCCTGGCCTGATCCCGGTCAGGAGGGCATACGGCCCCGCCGCGACGAGACCTTCCGTGGTCCAGCGGAGCCCCATGAGGCGAAGGAGCGCGAGAGACGTAGGGGAGAGCCCAGAACCGGGCCAGAGCCGCTCGGCGTCACCGGGTGCCGCCCGTGGGCCGACCATGTGCGACGACCGTTCGACGCCCCAGGAGGGGCGTACGGGGCTGTGCCTGCCGCCCGCCCGCGTGGCACCTTGCCGTCGGCGCCGTGCTGGTCGTCGCGCTCCGAGACGCGACACCTCGAGGTGTCCAGGTCCTTCGATCGAGCGCACCGGGACCGCATTCTGCCCCGAACGCTGCGTGGGGGCCTCCTTGCGAACGACGTACGGGCCGCACAGCACCCCGAGAAGGGGGCTGTACGGCCCGTGAGGGGACGTCGAGGGTCAGGCGGGGATGATGAGGCCTTCGCCCTGGGTGCGGGCGCGGGTGAGGCGTGCGTCGGCGTCGGCCCAGTTGACGAGGTTCCACCAGGCGGTGACGTAGTCGGCGCGCACGTTCTGGTAGTCGAGGTAGTAGGCGTGCTCCCAGACGTCGAGCAGGACGATGGGGACCAGGCCCAGGGCGATGTTGCCCTGCTGGTCGTAGAGCTGGACGATGATGAGCTTCTTGCCGAGGGTGTCCCAGGCGAGGATGGCCCAGCCCGAGCCCTGGACGCCTGCGGCGACCGCGGCGAAGTGCTTCTTGAACTTCTCGAACGAGCCGAAGTCCTCGTCGATGGCTGCGGCGATGTCGCCGGTGGGCTCGCCGCCGCCCTCGGGCGAGAGGTTGGTCCAGAACGCGGAGTGGTTGACGTGGCCGCCGAGGTTGAACGCGAGGTTCTTCTCGTGGAGGTTGACCGCGGCGAGGTCGCCGGAGTCGCGGGCCTCGGCGAGCTTGTCGAGCGCGGTGTTGGCGCCGGTCACGTAGGCCTGGTGGTGCTTGGAGTGGTGGAGCTCCATGATGCGGCCGGAGATGTGGGGCTCGAGTGCGCCGTAGTCGTACGACAGCTCGGGAAGGGTGTAGACAGCCATGGTGAGTCCTCTCGTTCGGTGTCGGCCACGCTAGGACCTCAACCAGGGTTGAGGTCAAGTCGGATGCCCTGGGTCGCGGCCGCGACGGACGGACCCGCCCGGCACGATCCCTGAGGCACGTGGCCCTGCCCCGAGCACATCATGACGGGGCGCGACCTGCACGTCCTTCTCAGGAACGGGCGTGTCCCGGCGCGGGCCCGCGGCCCGCCGGGCGGCGAGGCTCAGCTCGCGCGCTGCTGGCCGCTCATCGCGTGGATCGACTCCATGACCTGGTCGGTGAGCTCGCGCCGCGCCTGCGCGGGCTTCCCCGAGGTGATCTGCCGCGCGGGCTCGATGGGCGTGCCGAACTCGACCGTCACGCGGTGGATGCGCGGGAGGCGCGCCCCGACCGGCTGGACCTTGTCGGTGCCCTTGATCGCGACCGGCACGATCGGCGCGTGGCCCGCGAGCGCGAGCCAGGCGACGCCGGTGTGCCCCTTGTGGAGCTTGCCGTCGCGCGAGCGCGTGCCCTCGGGGTAGATCCCGAACGCGCCCCCGTTGTTGAGCACCTCGAGCGCGTCCTCGAGCGAGCGCTGGCCGGCGCGCGGGTCGTCGCGCTGCACGGGGATGTGGCCCAGGGTCGTGAAGAACCAGCGCGAGACGCGCCCCTTGAGCCCCGTGCCGGTGAAGTACTCGGCCTTGGCGAGGAACGTGACGTGGCGCGGGGCGACGATCGGGATGAGGAGCGAGTCCACGAACGACAGGTGGTTGCTCGCGAGGATGACGGGTCCGCGCCGGGGGATGTTGTTCAGACCGGTCACGCGTGGCCTCAGGAACGCGTAGGCCAGGAGCGACAGGATCAGCTTCAGCACCCGGTAAGTCATCCGTACATTGTGCACCGACGTGCAGCGGTGCCCGACGACGACCGCCCGCCCGGGCGTGGTGCGCCGTGGTCGCGCGGCGGACCACCGGGGAGAACTCCCGGGATTGCACAGATGTTCACGGCGTCTGGTTCTGCGCGCACCTCGCGACGGCTCAGGTCTCGTCAACCGAACGCGACGACCGTCCCGTTCCTGGTGCCGAACACGCCGCCACCGACCGCGAAGAGGCTCCACGCGTCGACGGCCACCTGCTCCTCCCATCGCGTGCTCCCGTCGGCCACGTCGATCGACACCCAGCGGGACTGCGCGCCGTCGTCCTCGCCGTAGGCGATCGTCAGCCCGCCGCGGCTCGCGAAGGCCGCCGCGACCTGGCCGTTCGTCCCTCCGACCGCGGGGTCCCTCCACGCCCACACCTCCTCGCCCGTGGCCGAGTCCACGGCCACCGCTCCCGGGTAGGACGAGATGACGGTCACGTCGCGGGTGACGAGGAGCACCTGGGTGGCGTAGCCGGAGAAGGTCCACCGCTCGTCACCCGCCTCGTCGAGCGCCACGAACCCGGGCCCTCTCCTCGAGAACAGCAGGGGCGGCCCCGTGCCGTCCGTCGCGAGGGGCTCCATGAGCTCGCCCTGGGCGCTCCAGAGCACCGTCCCGTCGGCGTCCAGGAGCTCGGACTCGGCGAGCCCGCCCCGGAGGAGCCGCCCGTCGCGGAGCGGCTGCATGCGGGTCAGGTCCATTGAGAGGACCGTCCCGTCGCTCGACAGGCTGGCATTCACGTCGCACCCGAGGAGCATGAGTGTTCCGTACATGCCGTAGAGCTGCACCTCGTCCCAGCCGTCGACCGTCGCGCCGTCCTCCTGGTAGGCCATGCACGAGCTGTCGGACGTGCGCGTGGGCACGGTCTGCGTCCAGCGCACCTCGCCCGTGCGGGCGTCCTCGACGAGCACGACGACGTCACGTCCGTCCCGAGCCACCCTCGCCAGCTCACCGGTCGAGAGAACCGCGGCGTCACCTCGGGCGGGGTCCAGAGCGCGCTCGGCCACGGTCCTCCCGTCCAGCCCGAGGATCGTGACCGAGCTCGGGGGGAGCGTGAAGGCCGGGGCGCCCTCCTCCGTCTCGGCCCAGCCCAGGCACGTGATCGATCGTGCGTCGAGGCTCCCCGGTGACGGGCCGTCGAAAGTGCCGCACTGCGGGGACGGCAGACCCTCGTGCCGCCACGCCTCGGCGCCCGTCGCGCGGTCGTACGCGACGAGCGCGCCATCGGCGGCGATGACGACGAAGAGCTCGCCCGCCACGAGCGGCCAGGCCTCACCGACGTCGACGGTCCACAGCTCGCGCGGTGGTCGCTCGAGCCCGACGACACCACCGGGCACCGCCCGCAGCAGCGCCTCGGCCTGCCGGGCGCGCACCACGTCCACCAGGGTCAGGCCGCCGAGGACCAGGACGAGCGCGGCCGCGACCCCGCCGAGGAGCACGCGTCGGCGCCTCCGGGCACGCGGATCCGTCGGTGCGTCCTCCCGAGCGGCCCCGTCCGGCCCAGACGCGTCCAGCACGGCCCCGGTCCCGCCTCCCGCGCCCGCCGAACCGGTGGCGACGTCCGCTCCCGGGTGCGCTGCGCCGTCGGGCAGGGGCGTGCCGCGGCCTCCTGGCGCGCCGCCGGGCGCGCCCCAGCCCCCGGGCCGTGGCGCGAAGAGGTCGTCACCGTCGTCCAGGTCGTCGACCGCCTCGAAGGTGATCGGGCGAGGTTGCTCTCGGCGTCGAAAGGGCACGCCCGGAGCCTAGCTCTCGGGCGTGCCCTCGTGACGGGTCCGCTCAGCGGGACGCGACGGTGACCAGGTAGTCGTCGGCGTCGTCGTCCCAGCGCAGCTCGATCGCGCCCGCGGTCTGCGCAGCCTTGCAGAACTGCAGGAAGCTGCGGTAGCCGAGCGCCTTCTCGCTGAAGTCCGGACGCTTCTTGCGGAGCTGGTTCTTGAGGCCCGACAACGGTGCCGAGTCCCCCTGCTCCCCCACGACCGTGCGCAGCAGCGCGAAGTCGTCGCCCGCGTGCCCGCGCTCGGGCAGCGAGACCTCGGGGTCGCCCGTCGCGGGGCCCGCGCTGAGCTGCACCACGCCGCGCTCCTCGAGGTAGCGCAGGAACTCGCCGAAGTTGCGGAAGCCGTAGTCGGCCTCGCTGAACGTCGGGTCCTTGCGCAGCAGCGTGCGCTTGAGCGTCGAGGCCACGACGGCCCCGCTCGACGAGCTCGACAGGTCCGCGAGGGTCTGCGCGACGAGGACCGCGAGGTCCTCGTCCTCCGACCGGGAGGAGGCCCCGTGCCCGACGGACTCGAGCTCGGCCTCGACGTCCAGCGGGGCAGGGGTCGGCTCGGGCAGCGAAGGTACGGGCTCGGTGGCCGCCTCCGCGGTCGACGCGGCCGATCTGGTCGACGCGGGCGGCGTCGCGGACTCGGTAGCGGAAGCCGCCGCGGCCTTGCCCGAGGTGCTCGACGAACCCGACGAGCGGCCCGAGGACTTGCGCGCGGTGCTGCGGTTCGAGCTGTTCGAGGACCGCTTGCGCTCGACGGGCTCGTCGGGGATCTCGACGCCCTCGAGGCGGTCGTAGAAGAGGAACTCGTCGCACGCCGGGGGCAGCAGCTTGGACGTCGAGTTCTCGACGCCGATCCCGATCACGCGCTTGTTGAGCTCACGCAGCTTGTGCACCAGGGGCGAGAAGTCGCTGTCCCCCGTGCACATGACGAAGGTCGAGATGTACTCCCGCTCGAACGCCATCTCGATCGCGTCGACGACCATCTTGATGTCGGCGGCGTTCTTGCGCGAGGCCCCCATGCGCTGGGGCATCTCGATGAGCTCGACCTGGTGACGGGTCAGGGAGCGACGGTCCTCGTCGAAGTAGGACCAGTCGGCGTAGGCGCGGCGGACCACGACCCGACCGCGCGCGGCGAGCGCGTCGGCGATCGGCTTGAAGTCGAAGGTCATCCCGCCCAGGTGGTCGCGCGCGCCCAGCGCGAGGTTGTCGTAGTCGAGGAAGACGGCCAGACGTTCTTCGGTGTCCATATCCGCCAGGGTATGGCCCGGGCAGGTCGAACGCCCATCCGTCAGGGCCCGGGCGACGGCGACGTGCGGGACCTCACCCGGCCGCGAGCGCCGCGCGACCACCTCATCCCAGCCCGGTCACCGCCGAGCGGTCGGACCGCAACCGCCCCTGCGACGCCTGGAACACCTCGGGATCCCCGACGTGCTCCTGGGTCCACCGGACGTCGCCGCTCGCGAGGTCCAGCGCGACCACGGTGTAGCCCGCCGACGCGGTCGGCCCCACCAGGACGGCCGTGGCTCCGTCCGCGGCGGTGCCACCGACGAGCTGCGGCAGCACGTCGGACAGCGGGCCCACGGCGCGCCGCCACCGCTCGGCGCCCGTCGCGGGATCGAGCGCGACGGTCTCCCGGTCGACGGTCTGCACGATCACGGCGTCCGCGGTCCGGACGAGGACCTGCCGCGCTGCGACCTGCGCGGTCCAGGCGGTCGCACCGTCGGGGTGCAGCGCGAGCAACGCCTCGCCCTGGTCCAGCAGGACCAGGTCCGGGGTCGTCCCGTCGCTCACGCCGCCCTCGAGCACCAGGCCCTCGCTCGTCCACCGCACTGTGCCGTCGGCCGCGACGGCATCCACGGGCCCCGCCAAGGCCGTGCCCGACGACCGGAGGAACGTCCCGTCCCCCAGCGCGGCAACCGTCGTCAGGGCCACCGGCTCGTCGAGGACCAGGCCGCCGGCGGTCACGAACGACAGGAGGCCGCACCCGTACACCCCGGCCACGCCCGACCGGACGTCGATACGCAGGGCTTCACCGTACGACGTCCCGCACGTCCACTCCGCCCCCGTCTCCCGCACGGTCAGCCGCTGCTCCCACGCGGCCTCGCCCGTGCGCAGGTCGGTGGCGCGCAAGACGGCCCCCGCCGTGTCCCTGGTCGTCTGGAGGATCACGCCGCCGACCCCGACGGTCGGGGTCCCTGCCGCCGGGTCGAGCACTACCCCGGCCACCACCGAGCCGTCGAGGCTCACGAGCTGCGCGGTCACCTGGTCGGCTGCGGTCTCGAGGCACACGACGGACCTCGCCGACTCGTCTCCCGCGGCGGGGCCGGCGGGGTCGGCGCGACCGGTCGAGGCCTCGGGGCTCGCGGTGCAGACCTGTCCCGCGAGCCCGTCGAGCCGCCAGCGCTGGGTACCTGTCCCGACGTCGAACCCGGCGAGGCCCGAGCGGCCCGGCAGCACCAGCAGGTCGTCGACGACGAAGGGCGTCCCCCCGTCGGTCGGGACGCTCCACAGGTCGCGTGGTGCACGGCTCAGGTCGAGCACGCCGGCGTCGGTCCTCTCGATCGCCTCGTGCGTGTCGTCCTGCGTCGGCGGGCGGTTCACGAGCACCACGGCGAGTGCGACCCCCAGCGCGGCGACGCCGACCACGAGGGCCGCGCGACGTCGTCGGGCCTGCAGGGAGCGCCCCCGGCGCGCCGGTCCACCCTGCCCTCCTGCGGGGTCCCGCCGGCCATGGCCTTCGGGCACGTCGAGGTCGTGCTCCTCCGAGGAGTCGTCGAGCGCGAACGTGACGGTCTGCTGGCTGCGTCGGCGGGGCACGCTCGGAGCCTAGTGGTCATCGGCGGGCGCCCCGACCTCCCTCGGAACCGCCGACGGGCGTACGTTGGGAGAGCGTCCGCGGGACCGACGAAGCACCGCGCGGGAGTACGCGAGAACCGTGAAACGGGTCGAAACGTACCGTCAGACCCTTCTGTCTCATCCTTCGAGCAGATACTGGCTCAGATCATGGATTCCCCCTACGATCATCAACACCATCCAGAGCGGTCGAGAGTCCTGGCTCGTTGACACCGCAGCAACCCCCCAACGGAAGCCTCCCGCGGGTACGGGTGCTACAGCCAGGTTCGATGGAGCGATTCATGACCGAGGCATCATTCCGCGCAACCCCGCACACCGGGGCCCGGCGCACCGTCCACCGCACGAGCCGCACGGCGACCGTTGCTGCGGCCACCGTCGGCGCCCCCCTCGCACTCCCGGCGGTCGCCCGATGAGCATCGTCGACCTGGGGCACTTCGGGCACGAGGCACCGCGACCCACGGTGTCGTTCGAGCTCATGCCCCCGCGCCGCCCCGACGCCGCACCCAAGTTCTGGGAGACCGCGCGCCGGCTCGTCGCGACCTCCCCCGACTTCGTGTCGGTCACCTACGGCGCGGCAGGCACGGACCGCGAGACCTCGCGCCGCGTCATCAGCCAGCTCCTGCACGGCACGCCCGTGCTGCCCATCGCGCACCTGACGTGCGTGGGGGCCTCGCGCGAGGACGTCGAGGACGTCATCACGGACTTCCTCGACGCGGGCGTGCGCAGCTTCCTCGCCCTGCGCGGGGACCCCCCGCGCGACCAGCCCGACTGGCGCCCCGCCGAGGACGGCGTGCGGTCGAGCACCGAGCTCGTGGCCCTGCTGCGCGAGGTCGAGGCCGCACGCTGCGCCGCGAGCCCGAGCGTCGCGCTGCGGGGCGCGGCGCGCCCCCTGACCATCGCGGTCGCGACGTTCCCCGACGGCAACCTCGCTGCGGGCACGAGCCGTACCCAGGAGGTGCGCCGCCTGTGGCAGAAGCAGCAGGCCGGTGCGGACTTCGCGATCACACAGCTCTTCTACGAGGCCTCGTCGTACATCGACTTCGTCGCCGAGGCGCGCGCGGCCGGCGTCACCATCCCGATCCTCGCGGGGCTCCTTCCCATGACGGACCCGGCCCGGCTCGCACGCGTCGAGGAGCTCACGGGCGTCCCGGCACCGCGGCGCGTCGTCGAAGCCCTCGAGGCCGAGCAGGACCCCGCCGCGCGCCACGCCCTGGGCATCCGGCACTCGGTCGAGCTCGCGCGCCAGGTCCTCGCGGCCGGCGCGCCCGGCCTCCACATCTACACCTTCAACAAGCACCAAGCCGCTCTAGACCTGCTCGAGGGAGTCGACCTCGGCGGTGGGGCAGCGGGGGACGCCGGCGGCGTCTCGTCCCGCACCCCCGACCTGGCCAGCGGGCCGTGGGTCTCCGGCACTCCCCTTCCCTCCTCCGAGCCTGCCCTCGGCAGCGCATCGGTCTGACCAGTTCAGAGGTAATCACCATGAGTGCACCCACGTTCCCGTCCGGTTCCGTCCTCGGCTACCCCCGCATCGGCCCGCGCCGCGAGCTCAAGAAGGCCGTCGAGTCCTTCTGGGCCGGCAAGATCACCGCCGACGAGCTCGAGGCCACGGCCTCGGCACTGCGCGTCGCGGCCGCCCAGCGTCTCGTCGACCTGGGGCTCGAGGCCTCGTCGGGCGCCGTGCCCGGCTCGTTCTCCTACTACGACCAGGTGCTCGACGTCGTCGCTCTCCTCGGGGCGGTCCCGTCGCGCTTCGCGTCGCTCACCGACGAGAAGGGCGCGCTGGACCTCGCGGGCTACTTCACGGTCGCACGCGGCGCCGGTGAGGACGCCCCGCTCGAGATGACCAAGTGGTTCGACACGAACTACCACTACCTGGTCCCCGAGATCAGCGAGACCACGCCGTTCCGCTTCGCGGACGACCGCATCGTGCGCCAGTTCGTCGAGGCGAAGGACGCGGGCGTCGTGACCCGGCCCGTCGTCGTCGGGCCCGTCACGTTCCTCGCGCTGTCCAAGGCCGCCGACGACAGCGCGCCCGGCTTCAGCCCGCTCTCGCGCCTCGCGGACGTCCTGCCCGTGTACGTCGAGCTGCTGCGCGCCCTGGCCGCAGCGGGGGCACCGTGGGTGCAGCTCGACGAGCCCGTGCTCGTGTCCGACTCGATCGACGTGCCCGCCGCCGAGGTCCGCGCCGCGATCACCGAGGCGTACCGGGTGCTCGCGACCGAGCTCGCGGTGGGCACCGAGCGTCCCGCGATCCTCGTGGGAGCGCCGTTCGGCGGGCTCGTCGCCTCCGGGGAGGACGGCCTCGACGGCCTCGCGCTCCTGGCCGCGACCGACGTCGAGGCGATCTCGCTCGACCTCGTCAGGGGCGCCGTCCCGACGGGTCGCGTCGCGGGCCTCGAGGCCAAGACGGTCGTCGCGGGTGTGATCGACGGACACAACGTGTGGCGTGCCGACCTCGCGGCGAAGCTCGCGCTCGTCGACGACCTGTCCGGCCTGGGCGCCGGTGCCGTCACGGTCGGCACCTCGACCTCGCTCCTGCACGTCCCGCACGACGTCGAGGCCGAGGACTGGACGAACGGTTCGATCGACGCCCGCCTGCGCGACTGGCTCGCGTTCGCCGACCAGAAGGTCGGCGAGGTCGCGATCCTCGCTCGTGCGCTGACCGAGGGTCGGGACGCGGTCGCCGACCAGATCGAGGCGTCCCGCGCCGCAGTGGCCTCGCGCGCGGTGGCGAGCGGCGTCGTCGTGCCTGCGGTGCGCGAGCGCGCCGCAGCCCTGACTGCGGGCGACTTCTCGCGCGGCGACTACGCCGAGCGCGCGGCAGCCCAGCAGGCCAAGCTGAACCTCCCGCCGCTGCCGACCACGACGATCGGGTCGTTCCCGCAGACCCCGGAGATCCGCCGGGCGCGCGCGCTCAACGTCAAGGGCGAGCTGTCCGACGCCGACTACACGGCCGCGATGCAGGACGAGATCCGCCGCGTCGTCGAGCTCCAGGAGCAGATCGGCCTGGACGTCCTGGTGCACGGCGAGCCCGAGCGCAACGACATGGTCCAGTACTTCGCGGAGAACCTCGACGGGTTCGCGGTCACGGCCAACGGCTGGGTCCAGTCCTACGGCTCGCGCTGCGTGCGCCCGCCGATCCTGTGGGGCGACGTCACGCGTCCGGCCCCCATCACGGTCGACTGGTCGACGTTCACGGCGTCCCTCACCGAGAAGCCCGTCAAGGGCATGCTGACCGGTCCGGTCACGATCCTCGCGTGGTCGTTCGTGCGCGACGACCAGCCGCTGGGCGACACGGCCAACCAGGTGGGCCTGGCGCTGCGCGACGAGATCGCGGACCTCGAGACGGCCGGGATCGGCATCATCCAGGTCGACGAGCCCGCGCTGCGCGAGCTCCTGCCGCTGCGCAAGGACGACCAGGCCGCGTACCTCGACTGGTCCGTCAGCTCGTTCCGCCTCGCGACCGCGGGCGTCGAGGCCGAGACGCAGATCCACACGCACCTGTGCTACTCGGAGTTCGGCGAGGTCATCGGCGCGATCGACGGGCTCGACGCCGACGTGACGTCGGTCGAGGCCGCGCGCTCGCGCATGGAGATCGTGCCCGAGCTGGCCGAGGCCGGCTACGGCCGCGGGATCGGCCCGGGCGTGTACGACATCCACTCGCCGCGCGTCCCCTCGACCGAGGAGGTCACCGAGCTCCTCGAGCTCGCCGTGAAGTCGATCGACTCCCGGCTCGTGTGGGTCAACCCCGACTGCGGCCTCAAGACGCGTCGCTACGAGGAGACCGTGGCCTCGCTCGAGAACCTCGTCTCGGCGACGAACGCGGTGCGCGCACAGCTCGGCTGACGCCCTGAGCTCCCCGGGGAGCGGCAGGCCTGAGGCC
>NZ_JBHXBO010000140.1:0-10697 GCF_042726775.1 Oerskovia sp. NPDC060287 | reverse complement strand
CCTCATCGCCGCCTATGCCGCGCGCGCCGCGGGGATCGCTCCGGTGTGGGAGCCGTTGCCGGTGCAGTATCCCGTCCGGCAGAGCCGGGCGGGATCAGTCCTCCTTGGAAGCCGGAGCGTCCTCGACGACGGGAGCGTCCTCGACAACCGGGGCGTCCTCGACGACCGGCGCGTCCTCGACCTTGGCGGCCTTGGGCTTGCTGGCCTTCTTCGCAGCCTTCTCGGCCTCGCGGACGACAGCCTGCTTGGGGCTGACGGGCTCGGTCACGAGCTCGATGACCGCCATGGGGGCGTTGTCGCCCTTGCGGTTGCCGACCTTCGTGATGCGCGTGTAGCCACCGTTGCGCTCCGCCATCTGCGGGGCGATCTCGGTGAAGAGCGTGTGCACGACGGACTTGTCGCGGACGACGGTCATGACGCGACGGCGAGCCGACAGGTCACCGCGCTTCGCGAACGTGATGAGACGCTCGGCCAGCGGACGCAGGCGCTTGGCCTTGGTCTCGGTGGTCGTGATGCGGCCGTGCTCGAAGAGCGCCGTGGACAGGTTCGCGAGGATGAGACGCTCGTGAGCCGGGCCACCGCCGAGCCGCGGACCCTTGGTGGGGGTAGGCATTGATCTTGCTCCTTAGAAGTGGATCGTGCGTGCGGCCGAGCCGCTCGCACGGAAGGTCAGTACTGCTGCTGCTCGTCGGAGAACGTCGCCTCGTCCTCGTCGGCCTCGTAGTAGTCGGCCGTCGAGGGGTCGAAGTCCAGCGGCGAGTCCTTGAGGTTCAGGCCGAGCTCTGCGAGCTTCTCCTTGACCTCGTTGATGGACTTCGCGCCGAAGTTCCGGATGTCCAGCAGGTCTGCTTCGCTGCGAGCGACGAGCTCGCCGACCTGGTGGATGCCCTCGCGCTTGAGGCAGTTGTACGAACGGATCGTGAGGTTGAGCTCCTCGATCGGGAGCGCCAGGTCCGCGGCGAGAGCGGCGTCCGTCGGGGACGGGCCGATCTCGATGCCCTCGGCCTCGACGTTGAGCTCACGGGCGAGGCCGAAGAGCTCGACGAGCGTCTTGCCGGCCGAGGCCAGCGCGTCGCGCGGGGAGATCGCCTGCTTCGTCTCGACGTCGACGATCAGCTTGTCGAAGTCGGTTCGCTGCTCGACACGGGTCGCCTCGACCTTGTACGTGACCTTGAGGACCGGCGAGTAGATCGAGTCGACGGGAACACGGCCGATCTCGGCGTCGAAGGACTTGTTCTGGTTGGCGGAGACGTAGCCACGTCCACGCTCGACCGTCAGCTCGATCTCGAGCTTGCCCTTGTCGTTGAGGGTGGCGATGTGCAGGTCCGGGTTGTGGACCTCCACACCCGCCGGCGGAACGATGTCCGCGGCGGTGACCGCGCCAGCGCCCTGCTTGCGCAGGTACATCACGACCGGCTCGTCGTTCTCCGAGGAGACCACGAGGTTCTTGATGTTGAGGATGATCTCGGTGACGTCTTCCTTGACACCGGACACCGTGGTGAACTCGTGGAGCACACCGTCGATACGGATCGAGGTCACTGCAGCGCCCGGGATGGACGAGAGCAGCGTGCGACGAAGCGAGTTGCCGAGGGTGTAGCCGAAGCCAGGCTCGAGCGGCTCGATGGAGAAGCGCGAACGGTTCTCCGAGAGGACCTCTTCGGTCAGGGTGGGGCGCTGTGCGATCAGCACTGGTGTGTTCCTTTCAGTGTGCGTCCGCCATATGACGCATCACGGGCAACGCTGTGCCGGGGCGGGACTCTGTCCACCCGCCCAGGTGGCTGCGCCCGCCGCCGCACCGACCCGAAGGGATCGGGTGCGGCGCGACGGCGAGCGAAGCGGAAGATCAGACGCGGCGACGCTTCGGGGGGCGGCAGCCGTTGTGAGCCTGGGGCGTCACGTCCTGGATCGAGCCGACCTCGAGGCCGGTCGCCGTGAGCGAGCGGATCGCGGTCTCGCGACCGGAGCCCGGGCCCTTGACGAAGACGTCGACCTTCTTGACGCCGTGCTCCTGGGCGCGGCGAGCCGCGGACTCAGCAGCGAGCTGCGCGGCGAACGGGGTCGACTTGCGCGAGCCCTTGAAGCCGACGTGGCCGGCGGAGGCCCAGGCGATGACAGCACCCGTCTGGTCCGTGATCGACACGATCGTGTTGTTGAACGTGCTCTTGATGTGAGCCTGGCCGTGAGGGACGTTCTTCTTGTCCTTGCGGCGCGGCTTGCGAGCCGCGGTGGCGCGAGTCTTGGGAGGCATTTCTGAGTTCTCTCCTGGTCTGAGGTGTTCGGACCGGGTCGGCGTGCGCTGCGCGGGTGAACTCGAGGTTCAGGCGAGCGGCACGCGTTCCACGGACTACTGCTTAGCGGGCCTTCTTCTTGCCGGCCACGGTGCGCTTGGGTCCCTTGCGGGTACGCGCGTTGGTCTTGGTGCGCTGCCCGCGGACGGGCAGGCCGCGGCGGTGACGCAGGCCCTCGTAGCAGCCGATCTCGACCTTGCGGCGAATGTCAGCAGCCACCTCACGGCGGAGGTCACCCTCGAGCTTGTAGTTGCCCTCGAGGTAGTCACGCAGCGCGACGAGCTCGGTGTCACCGAGGTCCTTCACGCGAACGTCCGGGGAGATCCCGGTGGCGGCCAGCGTCTGCTGGGCGCGGGTACGGCCGACGCCGTAGATGTAGGTGAGCGCGATCTCGAGCCGCTTCTCGCGGGGGAGGTCGACGCCGACAAGACGTGCCATGTGCCTTTCGGCTCCTCTGTACTTCGTTCGGAGGTCTACCGCACCATCTTCCCGCGGAGCTGCGGGCCCCGGCCTCCGAGCCGGGGGTTCCCCTCAGTGGGCCTGTGCGGCCCGACCGTGAGGTTCGTGGTGATGCGCTGGTTGGCACCCGAGGGTGCCGGCGACCGGTCCGCTCTCGCGGACCTGGATCACCGTGCGCCGGAGCGCCGGGGACTCAGCCCTGGCGCTGCTTGTGGCGCAGGTTCTCGCAGATCACCATGACGCGACCGTGCCGGCGGATCACCTTGCACTTGTCGCAGATCTTCTTGACGCTGGGCTTGACCTTCATCAGTCTGTTCCTCCGCCGCCGCACGCACGCGCGGGCGAACCCAGGCTTGCGGCAGCAGTTGTTTCGAGTGGTGGATTCTTGACGACTACTTGTAGCGGTAGACGATCCGGCCACGGGACAGGTCGTACGGGCTCAGCTCCACCACCACTCGGTCCTCAGGGAGGATCCGGATGTAGTGCTGTCGCATCTTGCCCG
Organism: Oerskovia sp. NPDC060287; assembly: GCF_042726775.1. NCBI lineage: Bacteria > Bacillati > Actinomycetota > Actinomycetes > Micrococcales > Cellulomonadaceae > Oerskovia > Oerskovia sp. NPDC060287. The sequence goes on along the minus strand of NZ_JBHXBO010000140.1, from coordinate 7,448 downwards.
AGATGTGAGCCAGAACCTTGTGCCCGTTGGCCAGCTCCACGCGGAACATCGCGTTCGGCAAGGCCTCGACCACGCTGCCCTCGATCTCGATGACACCGTCCTTCTTTGCCATATCCTCCGCTAACTCTCGTCTGAACTGCTTCCCACGCACCCGTGCTCTACGAGGACCGGTGAGTGGACGTCGTGTGTGGCCCGGCCCGTCGTCGGTCAGTTCGACTCGCACGGGAAACGCGGACTACACCCAGCGGACTATCCTACGGCATGGATCACCGCGAGGGAACCGCGGGGCTGTGCACCCCGTCACCGTGCTGCGCGGTGCGTGATGCGTGCTGCGTGCTGCGTGGTCTCGGTGCTCGGGCGAGCGACGGCTCGCCCGACGGCCGACGGCCCGCCCGGACCGGGGAGGTCGGGACGGGCCGGGCCTGACGCCGGCCCAAACCTGGGCGCGGTCCGGCCGAACAGGGCCGTCAGGCGTCGAGCGGGGCGATCGTGACACCGAGCTCGGCGAGCTTGGCCGCACCGCCGTCAGGGGCCGTCAGGACCCAGATCCCGTCCTCGAGGATCGCGACGCTGTGCTCCCAGTGGGCAGCACGGGCGCCGTCGTCGGTCACGACCGTCCAGTCGTCCTCGAGAACCTGCGTGAACCGCTCGCCACGCGTCACCATGGGCTCGATCGCGAGGCACATGCCCGGCTTGAGCCGAGGGCCGCGCTCGCGCGTCCGGTAGTTCAGGACGTCCGGCGGCTGGTGCATCGAGGTACCGATGCCATGGCCGACGTACTCCTCGATGATCCCGTACGCGACGCCGTCCGCAGCAGCCGAGGCCTCGATCGAGTCCTCGACCGCGTTCCCGACGTCGCCCAGCCGCTCACCCGTGGCCAGCGCGGCGATGCCCGCCCAGAGCGCCCGTTCTGTCGCCTCGACGAGCGCGATGTCCGCTGCGTCCGCCTCCGGCAGCACGAACGAGAACGCGGAGTCCCCGTGCCAGCCGTCGACGATCGCTCCGCAGTCGACCGAGACCACGTCGCCCGGGAGGAGCTCGCGCGTCCCGGGGATACCGTGCACGACCTCGTCGTTCACCGAGACGCAGAGCGTCGCCGGGTAGCCGTGGTATCCCAGGAACGACGGGGTGGCACCGGCGTCGCCGATGACAGCCGCCGCCAGGGCGTCCAGGTCCGCGGTCGTCATGCCAGGACGCACCGCCGAGCGGACCGTGGCGAGCGCGTCAGCGACCACCAGGCCCGCCCGGCGCATGGTGCGCACCTGGTCGACCGTCTTGTACTCGATCTTCTCGCGACCGAACACGTCTCGCCCCAACCGTCCCGGGTCAGCCGACGAGAGGCGCGAGCGCCTCGACGAGACGCGAGGTCACGTCGTCGATCTCACCGATGCCGTCGACCTGGGCGAGCAGACCGCGCTCGGCGTAGGCGGACGTGAGCGGAGCCGTCTGCTCGGCGTAGATGTCCAGACGGCGGGCGATCGCCTCCTCGGTGTCGTCCTCGCGCCCCTCGATCTCCGCGCGCTTGCGCAGACGAGCGAGGAGCTCGTCGCGGTCCGCGGTGAGCTCGAGGACGGCATCCAGCCGGACGCCGAGGTCCGCGAGGATCTCGTCGAGCTCGACGACCTGCGCCGCGTTGCGCGGGTAGCCGTCGAGGATGAAGCCGCGCGCCACGTCGTCCTGAGCGAGACGGTCACGGACCATCTCGTTCGTCACGGAGTCCGGGACGAGCTCACCCTTCGCGGTGTACTCCTGAACGAGCCTGCCCAGCTCGGTGCCGCCCTTGATGTTCGCACGGAAGATGTCGCCCGTGGAGATCGCAGGGATGCCGTAGTGCTCCGCCAGGCGAGCCGCCTGGGTGCCCTTGCCTGCACCCTGGGGACCCATGATGATCAGGCGAGCGGAGCCCTCCGCGGAGGACGCTGCAGTGGGAGTCGATTCGGTCAACGCAAGAACCCTTCGTAGTGACGCTGCTGCAGCTGCGAGTCGATCTGCTTGACCGTCTCGAGGCCGACGCCCACGACGATGAGGATCGAGCTACCGCCGAACGGGATGTTCGTGCTCACCCCCAGCAGGACGAGGACGAGCGTCGGGATGAGCGCAACGAGCGCGAGGTAGATGGCACCCGCAGAGGTGATGCGGGTGATGACGTAGTCCAGGTACTCCGCCGTCGGCCGGCCGGCACGGATGCCGGGGATGAAGCCGCCGTACTTCTTCATGTTGTCGGCGACCTCGTCCGGGTTGAACGTGATGGCCGTGTAGAAGAAGCAGAAGAAGACGATCAGGAGCACGTAGATCGAGATGTGGATCGGCGAGGCCGGGTCAGCGAGGTACTTCGAGACCCACTGGACCCATCCGGCCGTCGCGTCGCCGAACTGGGCGATGAGACCGGGGACCGCGAGCAGCGACGACGCGAAGATGACGGGGATGACACCCGACATGTTGATCTTGATCGGGATGTAGGTGCTGGAGCCGCCGTACATCTTGCGCCCGACCATGCGCTTCGCGTACTGCACCGGCACTCGGCGCTGGGACTGCTCGACGAAGACGACGAGCCCGATCACCAGGATGATGACCGCGATCATGATGGTGAAGTTCACGGCGCCGTTGGCGCCGCCCGCGATGGACCACAGAGCCGTGGGGAAGCTGGCGGCGATCGAGGTGAAGATGAGGAGCGACATGCCGTTGCCGACGCCGCGCTCAGAGATCAGCTCACCGAGCCACATGATCAGACCGGTACCGGCGGTCATGGTGATCACCATGAGGGCCGAGGTCATGAAGCTGTCGTTCGGGATGACCTCGACCGGGCAGTTCGGGAAGAGGAAGCCGCTGCGGGCAGTCGTGATGACCGTCGTGGACTGCAGGATCGCGAGAGCGATGGTCAGGTAGCGCGTGTACTGCGTGAGCTTCGCGGTACCGGACTGGCCTTCCTTGTGCAGTGCCTCGAAGTGAGGGATGACCACGCGGAGCAGCTGCACGATGATGCTCGCGGTGATGTACGGCATGATGCCGAGCGCGAAGATCGAGAGCTGGAGCAGGGCTCCACCGCTGAACAGGTTGACCATTCCGAGGAGGTCGTTCTGCCCCTGGGCCGCGATGCACTGCTGGACGTTGGCATAGTCCACGCCGGGGGTAGGGATGAACGAGCCCACACGGAAGATCGCCATGATGGCGATCGTGAACAGCAGCTTGCGCCGCAGGTCAGGTGTCCGGAAAGCCCGGGCGAATGCGCTGAGCACCTATCCTCCTGGCCCGCTCGAGGCGGGATGTCGTGTCGCCGGGGTTCGGCGAGATGTGACGCACCCGGCACGGGACGCCACTGGGCACCTTAGCCGCTGCGCCGCGATGGACGGCAATTTGAGACAACCGGCAGTGATTCTACGTTCCCCCGAGCGAGGCTGGCACCGGCTACCACGCCTCTAGACGCAGACAGGGCCGACAGCGCATAGCGCTATCGGCCCTGTCCTTCGTATCAGTTCTCCGAGATGGAGCCACCGGCCGCAAGGATCTTGTCCTTGGCGGAACCAGAGAGCGCGTCGACCGCGACCTCGAGCTTGACGGTGATCTCACCCGTGCCGAGCACCTTGACGAGCTCGCCCTTGCGGACGGCTCCCTTGGCGACCAGGTCCTCGACGGTGACGGAGCCACCCTCGGGGTACAGCGCGGAGAGCTTGTCCAGGTTCACGACCTGGTACTCCGTGCGGAACGGGTTCTTGAAGCCACGAAGCTTGGGCAGACGCATGTGCAGCGGCATCTGACCACCCTCGAAACGCTCCGGCACCTGGTAACGAGCCTTCTGGCCCTTGGTACCACGGCCGGCCGTCTTACCCTTCGACGCCTCACCACGACCCACACGGGTCTTGGCCTTCTTGGCGCCGGGGGCCGGACGGAGGTGGTGCACCTTCAGGGTGCCACCAGCGCCGACGGTCTGCTGAGCCTCGGCCTTGGGGGCCTCGGCGACAGCAGCCTTCTTGGCAGGAGCCTTCTTCTTGGGAGCGTCGGTCGAAGCCTCGACCGCGGTCTCCTTCTTGGCCTTCTCAGCCATGATCACTCGACCTCCTCAACGGCGACGAGGTGCGCCACCGTTGCGACCATGCCGCGGATCTCCGGGCGGTCCTCCTTCACGGCGGTGTCGCCGATCCGCTTGAGGCCCAGAGTGCGCAGCGTGTCGCGCTGATTCTGCTTGCCGCCGATGGCGGACTTCGTCTGGGTCACCTTGAGTCGAGCCATCACGCACCTACCCCAGCTGCACGTGCACGCAGGAGGGCGGCCGGAGCCACTGCCTCGAGCGGCAGGCCACGGCGCGCTGCAACAGCCTCAGGCTGCTCCAGGTTGCGCAGGGCCTCGACCGTTGCGTGCACGATGTTGATCGCGTTGGACGAACCGAGCGACTTGCTCAGGACGTCGTGGATGCCCGCGCACTCCAGCACGGCGCGCACCGGTCCACCGGCGATAACACCGGTACCCGGAGCGGCCGGACGCAGGAAGACGACACCGGCGGCTGCCTCGCCCTGGATGGGGTGAGGGATGGTGCCCTGGATGCGGGGAACCTTGAAGAAGTTCTTCTTGGCTTCCTCGACACCCTTGGCGATCGCCGCGGGAACTTCCTTCGCCTTGCCGTAGCCGACACCGACGGTACCGTCGCCATCGCCCACCACGACGAGCGCGGTGAAGCTGAAGCGACGGCCGCCCTTGACGACCTTGGACACGCGGTTGATGGTGACGACGCGCTCGACGAAGGCGTTCTTCTCGGCGGCGTCACCACGGCGACCGTCACCCCGACGACCGTCGCGACGAGCGTCGCCCCGGCCTCCGGAGTTGCGGTCGGTCGACTCGTTGGCGGCACCCGTAGGGGCGCCGGTGCTGCTGCGCTGCCCTGCAGCCATCAGAGAATCCTTTGCTTCCGTACCGTGTACACGGTGGTGGTTTCGGCCATCATCACAGGGACAGACCGCCTTCGCGGGCCCCGTCGGCGACTGCAGCCACCCGGCCGTGGTACTTGTTGCCACCGCGGTCGAAGACGACCGAGTCGACACCAGCGGCCTTGGCACGCTCTGCGACGAGCTCGCCGACCTTGCGGGCCTTCGCGCTCTTGTCGCCCTCGAGCGACCGCAGGTCGCCCTCGATGGTCGAAGCGGAAGCAACGGTCTGGCCGATCGTGTCGTCCACGATCTGCGCCGTGATGTGGCGCGCGGAGCGCGTCACCACGAGGCGGGGACGAGCAGCCGTGCCGGCAATCTTCTTGCGCAGGCGGAGGTGGCGGCGCTTGCGCGAGACCGCCTTGCCCTTGCCGAGAACCTTGAGAGCCATCGTTACTTACCAGCCTTTCCGACCTTGCGGCGGACGACCTCGCCGGCGTACCGCACACCCTTGCCCTTGTACGGCTCGGGCTTGCGGATCTTGCGGATGTTCGCAGCGACCTCGCCGACCTGCTGCTTGTCGATGCCCGCGACCGAGAACTTGGTCGGGGACTCGACAGCGAAGGTGATACCAGCGGGCGCGGACACCACGACGGGGTGGCTGAAGCCCAGAGCGAACTCCAGGTCAGTGCCCTTCGCGGTCACGCGGTAACCGGTACCGACGATCTCGAGCTTCTTCTCGTAGCCCTCGGTGACACCAGTCACCAGGTTCGCGAGAAGCGTGCGGGTCAGGCCGTGCAGAGCGCGCGATGAACGCTCTTCGTTGGGGCGCGTCACCACGAGGGTGGAGGCGTCCTGGGAGACCTCGATGGGGGCGGGGATGGTGTGCTCCAAGGAACCCTTCGGGCCCTTGACCGTCACCAGTGCGCCGCTGATCGTGACATCCACTCCGGCGGGAACCGGAACGGGGATCTTGCCGATACGAGACATGGCGTATCTCTCCTTTCCGATTACCAGACGTAGGCGAGGACTTCTCCGCCCACGCCCTTCTTGGCTGCCTGACGGTCGGTCAGGAGGCCGGAGGACGTGGACAGGATCGCCACGCCGAGGCCACCGAGAACCTTGGGCAGGTTGGTCGACTTCGCGTACACACGCAGGCCGGGCTTCGACACGCGGCGCACGCCAGCAAGGGAGCGCTCACGGTTCGGGCCGAACTTCAGCTGGATCGTGAGGTACTTGCCCACGGGGGCGTCCTCGACGGTCCAGCCGGAGATGTAGCCCTCGGCCTGCAGGATCTCAGCAATGTGCGACTTCAGCTTCGAGAACGGCATCTGAACCGTCTCGTGGTAAGCCGAGTTCGCGTTACGCAGACGGGTCAGCATGTCTGCGATCGGGTCGGTCATCGTCATTGGGCTTCAGCCCTTCCTCGCCGGGGTATCTGGCCGGTTCCCCGAGGGGAACCGTGCCAGACCTACGACGTAGTTGTTACCAGCTGCTCTTGGTGACGCCGGGAAGCTCGCCACGGTGTGCCATCTCGCGAACGCAGATACGGCACAGGCCGAACTTGCGGTACACGGAGTGCGGGCGACCGCACTTCTGGCAGCGAGTGTAGGCGCGAACCGCGAACTTAGGCTTTGCGGCTGCCTTGTTGACCAGGGCCTTCTTCGCCATATCAGTTCTGCTCCTTGAAGGGGAAGCCGAGACGGCGCAGCAGAGAGCGGCCCTCGTCATCGGTCGTCGCCGTCGTCACGATCGTGATGTCCATACCGCGGACGCGATCGATCTTGTCCTGGTCGATCTCGTGGAACATCGACTGCTCCGTGAGACCGAAGGTGTAGTTGCCGTGTCCGTCGAACTGCTTGGGCGACAGGCCGCGGAAGTCGCGGATACGCGGCAGTGCGATGGACAGCAGGCGGTCGAGGAACTCCCACATGCGCTCGCCGCGCAGCGTGACGTGCGCGCCGATCGGCATGCCCTCACGCAGCTTGAACTGAGCGATGGACTTGCGGGCCTTGGTGACCTGCGGCTTCTGGCCGGTGATGGCCGAGAGGTCGCGGATGGCACCTTCGATGAGCTTCGAGTCCTTGGCCGCGTCGCCGACACCCATGTTGACGACGATCTTCGTCAGTCGTGCAACCTGGTTGACGTTCTCGTGGCCGAACTCCTCGAGGAGCCCGGCGACGATCTCGTCGCGGTAGCGCTGCTTGAGACGCGCGATCTCCGGGGCTTGCAGTTCAGTGCTCATCAGATGTCCTTACCGGAACGCTTGGCGACGCGCACGCGGACGTTACGCGTACGGCCGTCACGCTCGACCTCTTCGGTGCGGTACCCGACGCGGGTGCCCTTCTTGGTCTCCGGGTCGACGACCATCACGTTGCTCACGTGGATCGGCGCCTCGACGACCTCGATGCCACCGGTACGCGTCCCGCGCTGGGACTGACCCACCTTGGTGTGCTTCGTGACGCGGTTGATGCCCTCGACGATCACGCGGTCGGAGTCCGTGAGGACCTCGAGCACGCGACCCTGCTGGGTACGGTCCTTGCCAGAGATGACGACCACCAGGTCGCCCTTCTTGATCTTCGCCATGTTCAG
>NZ_JBHXBO010000139.1:0-11019 GCF_042726775.1 Oerskovia sp. NPDC060287 | reverse complement strand
GGGTACCCCCGGGGCGGGCCGGCAGCCGCGCCGAGCCCCAGACTTCCGGTGTCCGACGCTGTGCACCGGGGAACGGCGCTCCCTCGTCGACCCTCTGAGAAGGGTCGACGAGGGAGTTGCTTGCACCAACCTGACAGCGCTGTCGGTTTCCCGGGGGGACGGGGGACCGAGACCCGCAGGCCGCCACCCGGTGGTCCGCACCGCACGGAAGAAGACCCCGCTGCACCAACTGTGGCCGGAACGATCGAAGGAGATCGCACGACATGAGCTGGTACCCACCCACGCACGAACGCCCGACGGCGGATGCGCCGTCGGGCAGCAAGCCCACCTCTCCCGGCACACCCGCGGGCAAGGGCCGACGCCGCATCGCGGGCGTCCTCGCGGCCGGCCTCGCCCTGCCCATGCTCCCGCTGGGCGTCGGGACGGCCTCGGCCGCACCCGAGCCCGGCGACTTCTCGACGTCGTTCGAGACCGGTGACGCCGCAGCCCTCGACACGACCGTCGCCCAGCGCGACGGCGCGCCCTGGCAGTCCAACGTCACCGGACCCGTCTCCACGCTGCCCGGCAGCGCGCTCGGCAGGCTCGCGGGAGTGACCGCGAGCGGCGAGAACCTCCCCAACGAGGGCGCGGCCAAGCTCGCCGACGACAACTCGGGCACCAAGTGGCTCACCCGGACCACGACCGGCTGGGTCGCCTACGCGTTCACCGAGCCCGTACGGATCACGGGCTACTCGATGACGTCGGGCGACGACGCCGAGGGACGCGACCCCAAGAGCTGGACCCTGGAAGGGTCCACGGACGGCACCACGTGGGTCCCGCTCGACCAGCGGACCAACGAGGACTTCCCCCAGCGCAAGCAGGCACGGGTCTTCGAGGTCACGACGCCCGGCACCTACCAGCACTACCGCCTCAACGTCACCGCGAACTCGGGCGAGCCGCTCACCCAGCTCGCGGACTGGAACCTCTCGACCGACCTGAACGCCGCCCCCGCGCAGACGCCCATGGTCACCAAGGTCGGCGCCGGCCCGTCGAGCGGCCCGACCATCAAGACCAACGTCGGCTTCACGGGCACCAAGGCCCTGCGCTACGCGGGCAGCCAGCTCGCCGACGGGCCGTCGAGCGCGACCAACCTCCTGTACGACGACGTCGACGTCACCGTGGGCGAGGACACGCGCCTGAGCTACACGATCTTCCCCGAGCTCCTCAACGACCTCGCGTACCCCTCGACGTACGCGTCGGTCGACGTGAAGTTCACCGACGGGACCTACCTGTCCGAGCTGGGCGCGCGCGACCAGCACGACACCCCGTTCTCGCCCGAGGGCCAGGGCACGGGCAAGATCCTCTACGCCAACCAGTGGAACTCGATCCAGGTGGACCTGGGCGGCGTCGCGACCGGCAAGACGGTCGACGAGGTCCTGCTCGGCTACGACAACCCCACGGGCAAGACCGGGACGCGCTTCCAGGGCTGGGTCGACGACATCGCGCTCACCGCGAGCCCCGAGCGGATCGACGGGTCGAGCCTGACCAACTACGTCGACACCCGCCGTGGCACGTTCGCGACCGGCGGGTTCTCGCGCGGCAACAACATCCCCGCGTCCGCGGTGCCCAACGGCTTCAACTTCTGGACGCCCATGACCGACGCGGCGTCCCAGAGCTGGCTCTACGCGTACCAGCAGCAGAACAACGCGAACAACAAGCCCCAGCTCCAGGGCATCGGCGTCTCGCACGAGCCCAGCCCCTGGATGGGCGACCGCAACCAGCTCGCGTTCCTGCCCGCGGCGGGCGGCGGCACGCCCAACGCCACGCTCGGCACGCGCGCGCTCGAGTTCACGCACGACGACGAGACCGCGCAGCCCGACTACTACGGGGTGCGGTTCACCAACGGCATCCAGGCCGAGGTCACCCCGACCGACCATGGCGCGGTGCTCCGCTTCTCCTACGCGACCGACCAGGGCCAGGTCCTCGTCGACAGCGTGAGCGGCGACGCCAAGCTGGCCTACGACGCCGCGAGCGGCACGCTCTCCGGCTGGGTCGACGGCGGCAGCGGCCTCTCGGCCGGACGGTCGCGCATGTTCATCTCCGGGACGTTCGACCGCCTGCCCAGCGCGGTCGGGACCGCCGCGGGCAACCGCGCCAACGCCCGGTTCGCGACGTTCGACACCTCGTCGGACAAGACCGTCGAGCTCCGCGTGGCCACGTCCTTCATCAGCCAGGCGCAGGCCCGCAAGAACCTCGACCTCGAGGTCACGGGCAGGTCCTTCGAGGACGTGCGCTCCGCGGCGCAGTCCGCCTGGAACGACCGCCTGAAGGTCATCGAGGTCGAGGGGGCCAACGAGGACAAGCTCACGACGCTCTACTCCAACCTCTACCGCCTCAACCTGTACCCCAACTCGCAGTTCGAGAACACGGGCACGGCCGAGGCGCCGAAGTTCCAGTACGCGAGCCCCGTCGCGGCCAAGACCGGCAGCGCGAGCGACACCACGACGAACGCCAAGATCGTCGACGGCAAGATCTACGTCAACAACGGCTTCTGGGACACCTACCGCACGGCCTGGCCCGCCTACTCGCTCCTGTACCCGGAGCTGGCGGCCGAGCTCGTCGACGGGTTCGTCCAGCAGTACCGTGACGGCGGCTGGGTCGCCCGCTGGTCCTCCCCGGGCTACGCGGACCTCATGACCGGCACCAGCTCGGACGTGGCCTTCGCCGACGCGTACCTCAAGGGCGTCCCGCTCGCGGACCCGCTCGCGACGTACGACGCCGCGCTCAAGAACGCGACCGTCCTGCCGCCGAACAACGCCGTGGGCCGCAAGGGCCTCGACACGTCGCAGTTCCTCGGCTACACCCAGGCGTCCACGCACGAGTCCGTGTCGTGGGGCCTCGAGGGGCTCATCAACGACTTCGGCATCGGCAACATGGCTGCGGCCCTCGCCGAGGACCCCGCCACGCCCGACGAGCGCCGCGAGCAGCTGCGCGAGGAGTCCGAGTACTTCCTCGAGCGCGCGACGCACTACGTCAACCTGTTCGACCCGGCCACGGGCTTCTTCCAGGGCCGCAACGCGGACGGGACGTTCGAGAAGTCGCCCGAGACGTTCAACCCCGAGGACTGGGGCGGTCCCTACACCGAGACCAGCGGCTGGAACTTCGCGTTCCACGCCCCCCAGGACGGTCAGGGCCTCGCCAACCTCTACGGCGGGCAGGACGGACTCGAGGCCAAGCTCGACCTGTTCTTCAGCACCCCGGAGAAGGCACCCAACGGCGGCATCCACGAGCGTCTCGAAGCACGTGACGTCCGCATGGGCCAGTGGGGCATGAGCAACCAGGTCTCGCACCACATCCCCTACCTCTACGACGCGGCCGGTGCCCCGTCCAAGACGCAGGAGAAGGTCCGCGAGTCGCTGCGCCGCCTGTTCGTGGGCAGCGACATCGGCCAGGGCTACCCCGGTGACGAGGACAACGGCGAGATGTCGTCGTGGTGGATCCTGTCCTCGCTCGGCATCTACCCCCTGCAGGTCGGCTCGGAGGAGTACGCGATCGGCTCGCCGCAGTTCAGCAAGGCGACCGTGCACCTCGAGAGCGGCGACCTGGTCGTCAACGCCCCGCAGAACAGCGTCGACAACGTCTACGTCCAGTCGCTCACGGTCGACGGCGAGGCGCACACCTCGACGTCGATCAAGCACTCCGACCTGGTCGGCGGCACCACGCTCGACTTCGAGATGGGCCCCGAGCCCTCCGCGTGGGGCACGGGCGAGGACGACGCACCGCCGTCCCTGACCACCGGTGACGAGGCGCCCGAGTCCGACACGGACGTGACGACGTCGGGCCTGGGGACGGTGACCGTCTCCGACGGCACGCCGGCCGCCCAGCTCGCGTCGCTCACCGACAACACGTCGCAGACCCACACCACCTTCACGACGGGCACGCCCGTCGTCACCTGGAAGGCCGCAGGCCTCCAGCCGACGGTCACGTCCTACACGCTGACCTCGGGCGCGACCGGCACGGCAGCACCCAAGGCCTGGAAGGTCGAGGGGTCGAACGACGGACAGACCTGGACGACGCTCGACGAGCGCACCGACCAGCAGTTCCGCTGGGCCGTCCAGACCCGGCCGTTCACGCTCGCCGAGCCCGCCGCGTACTCGCAGTACCGCGTGGCGGTCACGGCGACCTCGGGCGAGGGGGCGCTCGTGCTCGCCGAGCTCGAGCTGCTCGCCGACCCCAAGGCCTCGACCGGCGCCGAGCTCACGCTCACGGCCGGCCAGGACGTGGCGACCACGACCGGCACCGAGGTCAAGGCGTCGCTCGCGACGCTCGTCGGGGTCACGCCCGAGGAGGTCGCGGCAGGCGACGTCAGCGCGACCGTGACCTTCGGGGACGGCAGCGGGCCCGCCGCCGGGACCCTCACCAAGGTCCAGCTCGGCGGGTACACCGTCACCGCGCCGCACACCTTCGCCGCACCGGGCGTCTACCCGGTCACGGTCACGGTCACGCGCGGCGACAAGACGGTCACGGCCTCGCTCGACGTGTCCGTCGAGCTGGTCCGTGAGGGTTCGCTCGTCGCGGCCTACGACAACGTGTGCATCGGCGACGTCGGGACCACGTCCGGGAGCTGTGACGGCCAGGGCGTGTTCTTCGACCGGGCACAGCTCGCGGCCAAGGGCTTCGTGCAGGGCCAGCGCGGCACGGTGCCGGGCACGGACCTCGGGTTCGACGTCCCGGCGATCCCCGCCGGGCAGCCCGACAACGCGACGGGCGACGGCCAGACCATCGAGGTCGACGTCCCCGCGGACGCGCAGCAGCTCTCGGTGATCGGCACGGGCACGGAGAAGAACCAGGTGGCCTCCGGGACGCTGACGTTCGACGACGGCTCGTCGCAGCCCATCGACCTGAGCTTCGGCGACTGGTCGGGCGCGGCCCGCAACCCGGTGTCCGGCAACATCGCGGTCGCGGTGACCGACCACCGTCTGCGCGGCGGCAGCCCGCAGACCGGCACCCCCGCCGCGGTCTTCGCGACGGCGCCGGTCACGCTCCCCGAGGGCAAGCGACCCGTGAGCATCACGCTCCCGGACCAGCCGGGTTCCCTCGCGAGCGACGGACGCATCCACGTCTTCGCGATCGCCGCCGACGGCACCCCGGTGGAGCACGCTCCGCTGGCCGCCGAGGCGGCAGCGGGCGTGAGCGTCGCCGCCGGGACCTCGCTCGAGGCCACGCTCGCCACCGTGACCGGTGGACGCGCGACGGCCGAGGCGCCGCTGCGGGCGGCGATCACGTGGGGCGACGGCAGCGACGTGGCCCCGGGGACGGTCGTCCCCGGTGGAACCTCGGTCACGGTCGAGGGGGCGCACACCTACGCGCAGCCCGGGACCTACACCGCGCACGTGACGGTCGACGACGGGTACGCGAGCACGAGCGTCCCCGTGACCGTCACGGTCACCGAGGCCGCTCCGGCTCTCGACGTCGCCACGACCGTCAAGACGCAGTGCACGGCCAAGAAGGTCACGCTGTCCGTCACGGCGGTCAACGGGGAGTCCTTCCCCGTGACGATCAAGGTCGTCACCCCGTTCGGCACCAAGACGTTCACGAACGTCGGGCCGGGCAAGAGCGCGCACCAGTCGTTCGCGACGCGTGCGGGCTCGATCGAGGCCGGCACCACGACGGTGACCGCCACGGCGACGGTCGACGGTGAGGAGGTCGTCGTGACCAGCGAGGTCGCGTACGGGGCCGCCACCTGCGGCTAGCCGCCAGAGGTACCTGATCGGGTGCCCCGCCGTCGGACGACCGGCCGCGGGGCACCCGCCCAGGGGAGCATCATTGACAGGTACGAGGAACGGGGAACCATGACCACCAGGGACGACGCAGCCGGAGCACCGGACGCTGCCACGTGGCGCCGGAGCCAGCTCGACGGGCTGCTCACCTTCGCGGAGGCGTCGCTGGGAGCGGACGGCGGGGCTCGCTGGCTCGACGACAAGGGCGCGCCGGACCCCCGCGAGCCCGTGCACACGTGGATCACGGCGCGCATGGCGCACATGTACTCGCTCGGTTCGCTGCTGGGCGTCCCGGGCGCGGACGAGCACGCCGACCTGGCGCTCGAGGGGCTGCGGACCTACCTCGCCGACCCCGCTGACGGCGGCTGGTTCGCGTCGCGAGGGCCGGGGGACGCGGTCGACGACACCAAGAGCGCCTACGCGCACGCGTTCGTCGTCCTCGCCGCGTCGAGCGGGACCGTGGCCGGACGGCCCGGAGCGCGCGAGCTGCTCGACGAGGCGCTGCGGGTCCTGGACCAGGAGTTCTGGGAGGCCGACCAGCAGATGCTGTGCGACGAGTGGGACCGCGCCTGGACGAGGTGCGTCCGCTACCGCGGTGCGAACGCGAACATGCACGGCGTCGAGGCGATGCTCGCCGCGCACTCGGCGACCGGCGACCCGCTCTGGCTCGAACGCGCGACGGCCGTCGCCGACCGGGTCGTGGCGGGGGCGGCCGAGCGCGAGTGGCGCGTCGTCGAGCACTTCGACGCGTCCTGGAACCCGGAGCCCGAGCTCAACGCCGAGCGCCCCAACGACCAGTTCAAGCCGTACGGCTCGACCCCGGGGCACGGGTTCGAGTGGGCGCGGCTCCTGCTGCAGCTCGACGCCGCGAGCGACTCCTCGGGGTCGGGGGCGTCCGCGGGCATCCCGGGGCCGCGGCTCGACGCGGCACGTCACCTGTTCGACCGGGCGCTCGACGACGGCTGGGACCCGGTCGAGGGCGGCTTCGTCTACACGGTCAACTGGCACGGCCGACCCATCGAGCAGCGCCGCTTCCACTGGGTCGCGGCCGAGGCGATCGGGGCCGCGGAGGTCCTCGCCAAGGTCACGGGCGAGGAGCGGTACGCGCGGCTCGCCCAGGAGTGGTGGGCGTACGCGCAGGCTCACCTGGTCGACGTCGAGCACGGCTCGTGGCACCACGAGCTCGACGTCCACAACCGCCCCTCGGGGGCCGTGTGGGACGGCAAGCCCGACATCTACCACGCGGGTCAGGCGCTGCTCCTGGCCGACGTGCCCGTGACGGGGAGCCTCGCGGAGTCGGTCGAGGCAGTGACGTCCCGCTGAGTGCGGACCCTCGTGCGACACGCCCGGCGCGTCGCACGAGGGCCCCGCGCTCAGCGGGTGCCGTAGACCTGCACCTCGGCCGCCTTGACGGCGAACCACACGCGTTCGCCCGGGGCGAGGCGCAGGTCGGCGACCGAGCGGGGGGTCAGGTCGGCGGCCAGGTGCCCGACGGCGTCCCGCACCTCGCGCGGACCCGTCACCTCTCCCCAGGCCCGGAAGAGCTGCCCGTGCGGCTCGATCGAGGTGATGGTCACCGCGAACGCGTTCCGCGGGCTGCCCGACGGCGCGTCGCGGTGGATCGCGACCGCACGGGGCTCGAACACCGCGACCGCGGGATCGCCGGCGACGAGGTCCGTCGCGTCGGCGACGACGCCCGCGACGGCGAGCCCCGGTCCGTCGAGCAGCAACCCACCGTCCTCGGCAGCGACGCCCGCGAGGAGGTTGATGCCCGCGAGCCGCGCCGCGAAGCGGGACCGGGGGCGCGTCAGGACCTCGCGCGCGGGCCCGTCCTCCACGACCCGGCCGCCCTCGAGCACGACCGCTCGGTCGGCGAGCAGGAGGACGTCGAGCAGGTCGTGCGTCACGAGCAGGGTCGTGCGGGGTCGGTCGCGCTGGGCGTCGTGCAGGACCCGGCGCACCTGCTGCGCGACCCCGACGTCGAGCGAGGCGAGCGGCTCGTCGAGCAGCAGGACGCGCGGGTCGGTCGCGAGCGCGCGGGTGATCGAGACCCGTTGGGCCTGGCCGCCGGAGAGCGCGCCGGGCCGCCGCGCCGTGAGCGGGCCGGCACCGAGCTCGTCGAGGCGCTCGCGTGCCTCGGACCGGGCCGCGCGGCGGGGCACGCCACGGGCGCGCAGGCCGAACGCGACGTTGTCCGCCGCGTCGAGGTGCCCGAACAGCAGCGGACGTTGGGTCAGCCAACCGACCCCGCGTCGGCGCGGAGGGACCGAGAGGCCGCGCGACGTGTCGGTCAGGACCTCGCCGCCGACCCTGACACGGAGCTCGTCCCGCGCGGGACCCGGCACGGGCGCGCCCGTCCGCGGACCGGGAGCGGCGCCGTCGGGTCCGGGGCTCCCTGCGTCGCGGCGGGACCTCGCGCGACGCGGGGGGTGCGCGCGGTGGGGGAGCAGGCCCGTGACGGCCTGGAGGACGGTCGACTTCCCGGCGCCGTTGGGCCCGAGGATCGCGACGACCTGGCCGGGCTCGACCTCGAGGTCGAGGTCGACGCCGCGCTCGGCGAGGCGCACGCGCACGCCGAGCGTGACGGGCTCGCTCGCCGAGGGCGAGGCACGCGGTGTCCGAGGGGGACCGCCCCGGTCGCTCTCTGCGGGAACCTGGTCGCCCGCTGCGAGTCCTCGGACGCCCCCGAGCCCCCGGTCGCCCTCGGCCGACGACCTCGCACCCCGGACCTGGGGGTCCGTGCTCCCGAACGGCCCCCCGTGCACGGCCGCCGTGACGATCACGGCCACGACCACCAGCAGGAGAGAGAGCGCGACCGCGGCGTCGGGGTCGGCGCTGCGCTGCAGGTAGATCTCGAGCGGCAGGGTCTGCGTGACGCCCTGGAGCGCCCCGGCGAACGTGATGGTCGCGCCGAACTCCCCGAGGGCGCGCGCGAACGCGAGCACCGCACCGGACACGAGCCCGGGCAGGACGAGCGGCAGGGTCACGCGACGCAGCACGGTCGTGGGGGAGGCGCCGAGCGTCGCGGCGACCTCCTCGTAGCGCGCGTCGTGCGTCCGCAGCGACCCCTCGAGGCTCAGCACGAGGAAGGGCAGCGCGACGAAGGTTTGCGCCATGACCACCGCGGTGGTCGTGAACGCGACCTCGATCCCCAGGACGGACAGGTGCTGGCCGATCAGCCCGCGCCGCCCGAACGTGTAGAGCAGCGCGATGCCCCCCACGACGGGCGGCAGGACGAGCGGCAGCAGCACGAGCGCACGGGCCACGCGCTGCCCGGGGAACGTGGTCCGTGCGAGGACCAGGGCCATGGGCGCGCCGAGCAGCACGCAGCACACGGTCGCGACGAGCGAGGTCCGCACCGAGAGCCACAGGGCGTCGGTCGCGGTGGGCGAGGTGAGCAGGTCCCAGATCCCGCCGAGCCCTCCGGACACGTCGAGTCGCGCGACCATCGCGACCACGGGCACGACGACGAACAGGGCGCCGAGCAGCGCGGGCGCGAGCACCCAGCGGGGGAGGCCGCGCATCAGACGGTCTTCCGGGGCGCGACGGGGTTCCGGCCCCGGGCGCGGTCGAGGACCGACCCGAGAACGGTCCCGCCCCCGCGTCCCGGCCTCACGGTGCCCCGAAGCCCGCCTTCGCGAGCGCTGCCTGGCCGACGGGTCCGGTCACGAGGTCGAGCCACTCCTGGGCCAGCGCGGTGTCCGCGGCTCCCGACGTGACCGCGATCGGGTAGGTGTTCACGACGGTCTTGGTCTCGGGGACGTCGATCACCTCGACGTCGTCGCCCGCGAGGGTCGCGTCGGTCACGTAGACGAGCCCGGCGTCGGCCTCTCCGGCGGTGACCTTGGCGAGGACGTCGGTCACGCTCGCCTCCTCGCTCACGCGGTGGACGGTGGTGCCGGCGGCGGCCTCGACCTTGGTGGTCGCGGAGCCGCAGGGCACCTCGGCCGCGCACACGACGACCTTGAGGTCCTCGCGCGAGAGGTCGGCGAACGACGTGACGCCACCGGGGTTCCCGGCGGGGACGACGACGGTGAGCGTGTTGGTCGCGAAGACCACGGGGTCGGTCGCGTCGCCGCCCTCGACGACGCGGTCCATGTTCTTGGTGTCGGCCGACGCGAACACGTCGCCGGGGCTCCCGGCGAGGAGCTGGTCGGCGAGGTCGGCCGACCCGGCGAACGACAGGGCGACGGTCACGCCGTCGTGCTCTGCCTCGAAGCCCTCGGCGAGCTCGGCGAACACGTCGCGCAGCGACGCGGCGGCGAGGACCGTGAGGGTCTGCTCCTCGACGGCGACGTCCGGTGAGGAGGCGGCGGCGGGGGTCTCGCTGCCCGACGACGTCCCGCACGCCGCGAGGGCGACCGTCAGCAGGGCCGTGGTCGTCACGGCGACCGCGCGCCTCGCGGCTCGCGCGCGGGGAGCGGTGGCCGACGGTGCGGTCGGGGGAGTGGGGGTGGTGCTGTTCACGCGATGCCTCCTGGCGTCTCGACGATCACGGTGGTGGCCTTGACGACGGCGACGGCGAGGCTGCCGGGCTCGAGCCCGAGCTCACGCACGGCCTCGGTGCTCATGAGCGAAACGACGCGCTGGCCGCCGCACAGCATCTCGACCTGGGACATGACCGTGTCGCTCACGACGTGGGTCACGATCCCGACGAACCGGTTCCGCGCCGAGCGGGCCACACCGGACGGGTCGCTCGTGGGGGACTGGGCGTTCTGGGTCGCGAAGCGCGCGAGCTGCGCGCCGTCGACGACCTTGCGGCCCGAGTCGTCGAGGGCGACGTCGAGGTCGCCCGCGTCGACCCAGCGGCGGACGGTGTCGTCACTGACGCCGAGCAGGTCGGCGGCTTCGCGTATCCGATAGTGCGGCATGAGAGCGAGCATAGTGCCGCAGATGCGGAACTGTTGCGACACGATGTCACGATACGGGCCGTTTGGCGGCGATATGACTGATTCCGCGGTGCGGGCGTGGCATGCTCCGAGAGGCGTGCGGCGCGCACGTCGGGGACGCGGGAGGAGAACTCGTGGTGAGTCGCTACTGGAGCTCGCTGGGGCTGGTCGTGATCGGTGCGATCTGGGCCGTCGGAGGAGCCGTCACGGCGATCGCGGGGGGCGAAGAACCCGGATCGCCGATGCTCTGGGTCGTGCTCGGCCTGGTCGCGGTCGTCGCGGGCGTCGCGAGCTACGTGGTGCGGTCGCGACGGGACGCCTGAAGGTCCCGCACATCAGGGAAACGCGAGAGGCCCCGCACCAGCTGGTGC